>JANPEP010000142.1:0-6836 GCA_031422995.1 Polymorphobacter sp.
GCCAGCACCACCAGCAGCACCGCCACCGTCCCCAGCGCCCACATCCCCATCTGCCACATCCGTCGCTGCGCATCGCGCTGCACCAGCTCGCCCAGCCCGACGCCGGCCATCACCGCCACCAGCTTCAACAGCGCCAGCCGCGGCCCATCGCCTTCCTCCCGAAAATCCGCCGCCAGCGGCTGCAACAACCCGCCGCCATCCTCCCGGCTCAACAACGCCGGGTGAAACGCCTCCTCCGGCAGCCCGTCCACCAACGCCGCCAGAATAAGGTCGTCGCCGTGCAAATGCCGGAACATCGCAATCTCGCGCCCCACCCATTCCGATTTCGCCGCCTTGGGCGTGCACAGCACCACCATGAACCGCGATGCCGCCATCGCATCCTGCACGGCGGTGTTGATATCCGGCGCTGCCGTCATGTCGTCCAGGTCGCGAAACAACGGCTTCAACCGCCGCCGCGCCGGGTCCCACGCGTCATTGTGCGCCTGCAACCGACGCGGCAACCGATATCCCTCCAGCTTGCGATGTATCCGCCGCGCCACGGCCTCATCGCCCCGGCAATAGCTGAGGAAAGCACTATAATGCAGGTCATGCGAAGCCGCAGCTGCTGACATCACCTTCCCTCACTGGTTCCCGGCAATAAAGTCACGGAAAATCCAGCAGAGTTTAACATGACATCAAATAATAACCAAACTCCCTACGGCCGAACACTGCAATAACAAGTATCCTATACTTTGGTATTACGTCTTTCGAATAGTTACACCGTCGCTCAAAAATCTTTGCGCACCGTCACAAACCACTGCCGCGGCGCACCCGTCAACAACGTCTGGTTGTCTCCGGCAAACCCGTAACCATTGGATCCAACCGTCGCGACATGGGCCTTGTCGGTCAAATTGGTCACCGATCCCTCAATGCCCAATCCGTTCAACCAGCGATTGCCAGCACTCACAAACCGATACCCGATCTTGGCATCAAAAATCGCCCGCCCCGAAACCTGCTGGTCGTTGGAATAGGTGAAAAAGCGCTCAGACATGAAATTGCCGTTCGCCCGCGCATAAAATCCATCCATGTCGAACGCGAGCTCCACATTGCCGATATGGCGCGGCGAATCGACCACCGTCTTGCCCTTGATCGCCTGGGTAATCACCCCCAAGGCATTGACAACATTATCCCGATACGTCGATTCATTATAGGCATAGCTGGCCGTGAGCGTCAGCGGCTGGATGATCTTCCACGTCAAACCGGCTTCCACCCCAAGCGATCGCACCGATCCGACATTGGCCAACACCGCCGGGTTGCCGACAATGCCGGCGCCGATCTGTGTCGCCAGCAAACGGTTCGAAAAATCGACATAATAGCCCGCAACCACGCCGCGCACCGGCCCCAGGCCAAAGCGATAGCCCGCCTCCACCGTCTTTGATCGCTCGGGCTTCAGATTGGGGCGGATGGCATTGAACCCGGCCTGCGTCGTCGCAAACGGCCCACTGGTGGCCGCCGCGGTAAACGCCCGCTGGTTCTCGGTATAATTGGCAAACACCTCATTATTGTCGTCGATGCGATAAAGCGCGCCGACTTGCGGCAGGAAAAAATCCTCCGCCTTGATGTTGCCGGTGGCAAGCGCCCCCGTTTTGGCAATCTCCCGCGCCCGCAGCCTGACACTCTGCCCCTTGAAGCCGGCATTCACGGTAAAGGCATCGCTGATCGCCCATTCATCCTGCACCGCATACTGGAACGTCTCGGTGTTAAAGGCATTGTACCATTGGGTGAAAAACGGATTCTCCTGATAATCCAGCGCCGTCGTGCTCGGCGTCACTGTCCCCGCCACGTCATAGAAACGCCGCGCCTGGTTGAAGTCGTTATTCTCCCACCACAGGTTGATCTTGACGCTGTGCGCGCCAAGCTCGGCCTTCACATCGCCCAGAAACCCAATCCGCGAAATGTCATACTCCGTGGTGCGGAATGAAATGTCATTGCCCGAAGGGCTGGCAACATAGGGCGTGAACCACGACCCCTGCCCCTTGTTGTCATGGTAATATCCCTGCACCGAAGCGCTCAACCGCTCGGTCAAAGGCACTTCCAGCTTTACACTGCCCAGCCAGTCCCGGCGCAGCCCGCCGGCGTCATAATAGGCATCATCGACATTGGTGATCGGCGCCGGATACACCGTCCCGGCGGTGTTCGGCCGCCGCGGAATGAACCCACCCACCTCGCCGCGATTTGCGCCGATCTGCGCCAGCCGCAACGCCAGCGGCCAATCGCCCGAAACATTGTCCCACTCATAACCCAGCCGGCCGATCTGCTCCAGCGACAGGTCCTGGTAATCATTCTCCTTGCGGTCGGTGAAGTTCACGAACGCGCTCGCCTTGGCGCCGCCGGCAAAATCATAGGTCGCCTTGGCATTGACCTGGTGCGAGCGCTGCGTCCCCACCCCCTTCCACTTCTGCGCATCCAGATAGGCATAGGAGACATAGCTGCGAAACCCGCCGATGGCGCCGCTGTCGATCGCCGCAAACCCGCGAACAGTGTCCTGCGACCCATAAGTCAAATTGCCCGCAACGCCCAAATCATCCGACGGAGCACGTGAGAAAAATTCGATCGTCCCGCCCAGGTTCGACGAGCTGGCGGTGCCCAACGCCCCGGCGCCCTGACTGACCCGCACGGTCCCGACATTGTCGGAAATAATCGCCCGACTGATGTGCAATCCATTGGTGTTGCCGTAACTCATGTCACCCAAGGGCACACCGTCCAGCGTGAACCCCAGCTGGTTCTGGTTGAACCCACGCAGCGAAATCCGCGTCGACCATTCATAGGCACCAAAGGGATCGGCCGACTGGAAATTCACCCCCGGCAGCTTCTGGATCGCCTTCAAGGGGCTGGTCCCCGGCGTCGTCAACCGCAGGTCCGCCGCGCCGATCTCCGCCACCTGGCGCACTTCACCGCGCCCATAGACCACGATCTCGGCATCATCGGTTGTGGACGTGTCGGCGGCAATCTGCGTCACCACCGGCGAAGGCGCCGTCTGCGCCATCGCAGCCCCGCCCGAAAGCATCGCGGCTCCGCCCGAAAGCACCGTCGCTGCCAACCAGATTGCCCGTGCGCTGCGCTTGATCATGACCGTGTATGTCCCGCCGATGTTGATAACGGCGCGCTTCTCGCAGCGCTTCATGACAATGCGATGCCGGTTTTCTTACATTTCAAAGGCCATGGCCAATATCGCCCCGGCACCGAAATCCAACGGCATAGTGCGTCTGCACTATTGCCACCTGTGTCCACGCGCCCTTATTTTTCAACTGTCTAGCCATAGTGCCTGATAAACAGGCCACAACAGACAGGGTTCGCACGTCACGACACAACGGCCCATCCGGTCGTTGCGTAAATCAGGGGACTCCCATGACCAGACTGCTCATCCCGGCGCTCATGCTCGGCTTCACTGCCACTGCTCTCAACGCCGAAACCATCACGCTCAATACCACCACCCTGCCCTCCACACAGGGCTGGACGTATGTGGCCGGCGGCGATGGCGCCGCGCGTTCCGAAGCCTCGGTCTACGCGATCGTCGGCGGCGAACTCCACCAGGATTCACTCGGCATCGGCATGACCCAGGGCGGCGGCAATTATTTCAACCGCACCGTCACGCTAACGTCCACCCAAAACTGGTCGCTCACCATGGTCGCCCGCCTCTCCGCCTTCGAAAGCGTCCTCGCCCCGGCCTATCCGTTCGGGCTGTTCATCGGCGGCGGCGGCGGTCTCGCCATCGGCATCGGCTCGGACAATTTCCAGTACATCAGCGGCAATGGCAGCGTCCTGCAAATCGCCCGTCCCGTCGGCTTCGATGCCAGCGCCTATAACAGCTACCGCCTGTCGACCAGCGGCGGCAACCTCCAAAGCTTCTCGGTCAACGGTGTCCCCATCTTCACCGCGCAGGGCTTCCTCGGCGGCAATCCGGCTTTCATCTCGTTCGGCGATGGCACCGGCTTTGCCAACGCCCGCGCCGACATCCGCTCGCTGCAATATGTCTCCGCCAGCGTCCCCGAACCCGCCAGCTGGTCCCTGCTCATCACCGGCTTCGCCCTCACCGGCACCGCCTTGCGCCGCCGCCGCCCGCAAAGCGTCACCGCCTGAACCAACTGTGGCGGGGGCGGGGCGCTTGACCGCGCCGCCGCACCCCGCCACCAACACCCCGCATGAACGCATGGGAATTCTGGATCGATCGCGGCGGCACCTTCACCGATATCGTCGCCCTGCGCCCCGATGGCAGCCTCGCCACGGCAAAACTGCTCAGCCACGATCCGGCACACTATGCCGACGCCGCCGCCGAAGGCATCGCTCGCCTGCGCCGCGCCGATCCCGCCCCCATCGCCAGCGTCCGCATGGGCACCACAGTCGCCACCAACGCGCTCCTTGAACGCAAGGGCGCCCCTACGCTCCTCGCCATCACCCGCGGCCACGCCGATGCCCTCGTCATCGGCCACCAGGCCCGCCCCGACATCTTCGCCCTCGAAATCCACCGCCCCGCGCCGCTCTACGCCGCCGTCATCGAAATCGACGAACGCCTCACCGCCAGCGGCGAAATCCTCCGCCCGCTCGATGAAGCCGCCGCCCGCGCTGCCCTCACCACCCATTACAACGCCGGCCTGCGCAGCCTCGCCATCGTCCTCATGCACGGCTGGCGCACCCCAGCGCATGAAACCCGCCTCGCCGAAATCGCCGCCGAAATCGGCTTCACGCAAATCACCCCCAGCCACCTGGTCGCCGCCGTCATAAAACTCGTCCCCCGCGGCGAAACCGCCGTCGCCGATGCCTATCTCTCGCCACCGCTGCGCACCTATGTCGACGCCGTCACCGCCGCCATCGACACCAAAACCCTGCTGTTCATGCAAAGCAACGGCGGCCTCGCCGCGGCCAGTCACTTCCAGGGCCGCGACGCCATCCTCTCCGGCCCCGCCGGCGGCATCGTCGGCATGGCCGCCACTGGCAAAACCGCAGGCTTCACCAAACTCATCGGCTTCGACATGGGCGGCACCTCCACCGATGTCTCGCACTACGACGGCCATTTCGAACGCGCCGACGAAACCCTTGTGGCCGGCGTCCGCATCCGCGTCCCCATGTTGAAAATCGACACAGTTGCGGCCGGCGGCGGCAGCATCGTGCACTTCGATGGCGCCCGGCTGCGCGTCGGCCCCGAATCCGCCGGCGCCCACCCCGGCCCCGCTGCCTATCGCAACAATGGCCCGCTAACGGTCACCGATTGCAACGTCCTCCTCGGCAAGCTCCAACCCGAATATTTCCCCGCCCTCTTCGGCCCCACCGGCGATCAACCCCTCGACCGCGACACCGTCACCCAAAAATTCGCCGCCCTCGCCGCCGAAATGGCCACCACCCCCGAGGCCGTGGCCGAAGGCGCCATCCGCATCGCCGTCGAAACCATGGCCGGCGCCATCAAACACATCTCCATCGCCCGCGGCCATGATGTCACCGGCTACACCCTCGCTTGCTTCGGCGGCGCCGCCGGCCAACACGCCTGCCTCGTCGCCGATGCGCTTGGCATCCCCCGCATCATGGTCCACCCGTTTGCCGGCGTGCTCAGCGCTTATGGCATCGGCCTCGCCGACGTTCGCATCCTGCGCGAGGCGACGCTCAACCTTCCCCTGAACGCCGCCGCACAACCCGGCATCGCCGCCACCCTTGCCCAGCTCACCACCCAGGCCACCACAGCCCTCACCGCCCAGAACCTCAGCTTCGACCATATCGAAACCCACGCCCGTGCCCGTATCCGCTACGCCGGCAGCGACACCCCGCTCGAACTCCCGCTCGCCGACGCCACCGAAATGGCCGCCGCCTTCGCCACCGAACAGCAACGCCGCTTCGGCTTCACCGCCACCACCGACGGCCTGATCATCGACAGTCTCGCTGTTGAAGCCATCGGCATTTCGCGCAGCGCCACCGCCGTTTCCGCCCCTCTCCCCACCACACCCCCTCAACTCCTCGCCCGCCACCCCGTCGTCATGGCTGGCGCCCCCCACGCGACCCCCTTCTTCGCCCGCGAAACCCTGCCAAGCGCCTGGTCGCAAGTCGGCCCCGCCATCATCATCGACCCCAGCGCCACCACCATCGTCGAGCCCGGCTGGACCGTCACCGTCGACTCCCACGCCAACCTCATCCTCACCCGTACCACCCCTATCATCCCCCAAAACCCCTCGACCACATCAGACCCAATCCTCCTTGAAATCTTCGCCAACCGTTTCATGGGGATCGCCGAGCAAATGGGCGTCGCCCTGCAAACCACCGCCTGGTCGGTCAACATAAAGGAAAGGCTGGACTTTTCCTGCGCTCTCTTCGATGCGGGCGGCAACCTCATCGCCAACGCCCCCCATATGCCAGTCCATTTGGGCTCGATGGGAGACAGCGTCCGCGCCATCCGCGACGCCCGCGCCCCCACTCCCCGCGGCATCTGCCGCGGTGACACCTATATGCTCAACGCCCCCTATAATGGCGGCACCCACCTCCCCGATGTCACCGTCATCACCCCGGTTTTCACCATCGGCGCCACCCCCGCCTATTGGGTCGCCGCCCGCGGTCACCAGGCCGATATCGGCGGCACCACGCCCGGCTCCATGCCCCCCGACAGTCGCAGTGTTGAGGAAGAAGGCGTCCTCATCGACAATGTCCTCCTCGTCGACGAAGGCCGCCTCCTCGAAGCCGAAACCCTCGCCCTCCTGTCCTCAGGCCGCTACCCCGCCCGCGATCCGCAACGCTGCCTCGGCGACCTCCAGGCGCAAATCGCCGCCTGCGCCCGCGGCGCCGCCGAGCTGCTCACCCTTGGCGAAACCTTCGGCCAT
>JANPEP010000143.1:0-18928 GCA_031422995.1 Polymorphobacter sp.
GACGCGGGTTTCCTGCATGGTGAGTGCATGACGGTGACCGGCAAGACGCTGGCCGAGAACATTGACGAGATCAGCTGGAATCCCGACCAGAAGGTGATTTATCCGGCCAGCAATCCTCTGTCACCGACGGGCGGTGTGGTGGGGTTGAAGGGTTCGCTCGCGCCCGATGGCGCCATCGTCAAGGTGGCTGGCATGGCGCGGTTGCAGTTTAACGGGCCGGCGCAAGTGTTTGATTGTGAAGAAGACTGTTTTGCAGCCGTGGAGGCACGCAAAATTGAAAAGGGCAGTGTTGTCGTCATCCGTTATGAAGGGCCCAAGGGCGGTCCGGGGATGCGCGAGATGCTGTCGACAACAGCGGCGCTGTATGGCCAGGGTCTGGGCGAGCATGTTGCCTTGATTACCGACGGACGGTTTTCGGGCGCAACACGCGGGTTTTGCATCGGCCATGTCGGGCCGGAGGCGGCCGAAGGTGGCCCCATCGCACTGGTGGAAGATGGTGACATCATCAGCATCGATGCCGCGGCCGGCACGATTGAAATCGAGGTTTCCGCCGATGTGCTGGCAACACGCCGTGCGGCCTGGACTCCGCGGATCAATGATTATCAATCGGGTGCAATCTGGCGGTTTTCACAAACCGTCGGATCGGCGCGGAAAGGGGCTGTCACCCATCCGGGCGGCAAGGCCGAGCGCCATGTCTATGCCGATATCTGACGATTGGCGGCGTCAATAGCCCGGTGGCGGGATGATCGGAATGCCGCGACTGACCGGCATCACCGGCGCCGCAAGCTGCGGCACGGGTTGGCGGATTTCGGTCCAGATTGGTTCACCCCGGCCATCACGCGGGATTTCGCCGCCGGTGCCGACATGATTGTTCGACACGTACAGAGGCGAGGGCGCGCAGGCACAAAGGCCGAGCAGCGGAAGCAGGATGAATTTGATGCGCGCCATATGTGACCGGGCTTGTTACACCGCGGCCCAATGAAGACAAGCGCATCATGCTGACAATCGCGCCAGGGCCATTGTTGTTGACGCCCGACGCGATGCGTGTCGCCGAAGCCGCGGAAATAGCGGCCGGCACACCAGCGCTGGTTTTGATGGAGCGTGCGGCCGCGGCGGCGGCGCTGGCGATTCGGGCGTTCGCTCCGGGTCGGCCGGCACTGGTACTGTGTGGCCCTGGCAACAATGGCGGTGATGGCTATGGCGTTGCCTGTTTGTTGCGCGCCGCCGGGGTTGCGGTGCGGGTCGCTGCGTCTGGTCCGCCCACGGCCGAACCTGCGGCCATCATGGCGGCCCGCTGGACTGGCGCGGTTGAGGCGCTTGCCGATGCAAAACCCGAACCGTTGATCATCGATGCGCTGTTCGGGACCGGGCTGGCGCGGGCCTTGCCTGATTCGGTCCAGATGGCACTTGATCGTCTGCGAGCCGCGGGGGCAACGGTGGCGGCGCTGGATATTGCCAGCGGTGTCAATGCCATGACGGGCGCGGCAATGGGCGCGCCGCTGCCGGCCGACATGACGGTCGCCTTTGGCGGCATGAAGCGCGGCCATGTGCTTGGCGAGGGGCGCTGGTATTCGGGGCGAACGGTGGTTGCCGACATCGGAGTACGGTTTCCGGGAGCCATGCCGCATATTGTCGGTGCCCCGCAATTGCAGGGGCTGGCCAGCGAAACCCACAAATACCGGCGGGGCGCCGTGCTGGTCGTCGAAGGCGCGGCGCATCGCGGCGGTGCTGCGCGGTTGACGGCTCTGGCCGCATTGCGCGCCGGGTGTGGGGTGGTGACACAGACCGGGCCGGGTGACGGTGCGCCCGCCGATGCAATCATGCGGCGCAGCGATGCCGAGGGGCGGGCGATGCTGGCGGATGCCAGGCTGAGCGCCATCGCCATCGGGCCGGGGCTGGTGGATGACCAGCGCAGCCGGGACTGGTTGGCGATGGTGTTGGCGGGCGCCACGCCGGTGGTTGCCGATGCCGGGGCGCTATCGATCCGGTTTGGCGCGATTGTGCCCGGAACAGGCGCGTTCGAGGCGTTTTCCTGTGCAAAAGCGCCGTTGGTCCTGACGCCGCACGAAGGGGAGTTTGCGCGATTGTTCGGCTCGGTGGGTTTGGATCGGATTGGCGCGGCCCAGGCGGCTGCGGTGGCAAGCGGCGCGGTGATCGTTCTGAAGGGCGCAGAAACAGTGATTGCAGCGCCCGATGGCCGGGCGGCAGTGAACATTCACGCAACGCCATGGTTGGCGACGGCCGGGTCTGGTGACGCCTTGACCGGGATTGTCGCAGCGTTGCTGGCCCAGGGCCTGACACGCTTTGATGCGGCCTGTGCTGCGGTCTGGTTGCATGGCGATGCCGGCATTCGTGGCGGGCCGGGAATGATTGCCGATGATATTCCGGTGCTGCTGCCGGTGGTGCTCGCCGGGCTGAGGACGACGTCATGAACGATGCTGTTGCAATTGTCCGGCTGGCCGCGCGCGGCGACGGCGTAACGGCCGATGGCCGGTTCGTGCTGGGCGCCGCAGTCGGCGACACGGTGCGGTTTGACGGCGATGCCGTGGTTGTCGAACCCGGCCCAGGCCATGTCGCGCCGCCGTGCCGCCATGTTCCCGAATGTGGGGGGTGCCAGCTTCAGCACATCACCGATGCGGCCTATTGCGATTTTGTTACCGATCGTATCGTGCGGGCGTTGGCCCATGTCGATGTTGTGGCGGAGACGGTTGCGCCGGTGGCGCTGTCGCCGCCGAAAAGCCGGCGCCGGGCGTCCTTGCGTGCAGTGAAGCGTGGCGGGAAATTGACCGTGGGGTTCAACGCCGAAGGTAGTCACAACATTATCGATATCATGCAATGTGAAGTGCTTCTGCCGGAACTCTTCAGTCTTGTCTCACCTTTACGCGCGCTTTTGAAAGTGGCGCTGGGCGAAGGGCAGGGGGCAGGGGTGACGTTCACGGCCAGCGACAGCGGCGTTGATGTGCTGCTCGCGAATGTGGCAGCGGACAGGCTCGACCAGATCGAGCGACTGACGGGTTTTGCTGCGGCGCATGACCTGGCGCGGCTTTCGGTTGAAGGTGCGCATGGCGTGGAGACGGTGTCGCTCGCCCGGATGCCGATGCTGGCCATGGGCGGGGTGCCCGTGGCCTTGCCGCCAGCGCCGTTTTTGCAGGCGACGCGCCAGGGTGAGGCGGCGCTGGTGACGGCAGTCACCGACGCTGTTGGCAATTCGAAGCGCGTGGCGGACCTGTTTTGTGGCCTTGGCACCTTTGCCCTGCCGCTTTCGGCACGGGCGAAAATATTGGCCGCCGATGCCGCCGGGCCGGCGGTGGCTGCGCTGGAGGCGGCGGTTCGGCAATATCGGCGGCCGGTGCAGACTGCGCACCGAGACTTGTTTCGCCGGCCGTTTACGGTGGCCGAGCTCGGCGAATTTGATGCCGTTGTGTTCGATCCACCGCGGGCCGGGGCGCAGGCGCAATCGGCGATGCTGGCGCAATCGAAGGTACCAGTGGTCGTGGCAGTATCGTGCAATCCCAGCACCTTCTCCCGCGATGCTGCGACTTTGGTGAAGGGTGGTTATCGGTTGGAAATGCTGTGGCCGGTGGCGCAATTTCGCTGGTCGACGCATGTCGAGCTTGTGGCTCGATTTCGGCGCTAGAAGACGCCTGTAGCGGCGTGCAGCGCCAGTGCGATCAGCGGGATGGTGCCGATAAAATGCAGGGAGAAGCGGATGGCGACGCGGTTTATGGTCGCTTGGACAAGGCTGTGGACGATACGGAAGCCGACATAGACCCAGGCGATCGTGGCATTGAGGCCATCGCCCTGGCCGGAAATGGCGAGCAACAGCGCGGCGGCGTAGAACAGCGTCGGCTGTTCCATCAGATGGTTGTAGTTGTGCGCCTTCCACTGGACATGGGCGGGCAGGGCGGTATCGAGATCGGCACCGGTGCTGCCGACCATTGTCTTTGCATCAAGGTTTGAACGCGCAATGGCGGGGAGGCGGGTGGCGTACATCCAGATCCACATGGCCAGTGACCAGAGGATCAGAACCGATACGGGTTGCAGGATTTCGGATCGCATGACGGTGTTCCCCCTGTTATTGTCGAAAGGCTAGGCGCGGCTGCGTATTGTAACAAGGCGGTGGCCTGTCATGCGAGGAGCCGGCCATGGCCATGGACGAACGCGTTACCGCCTATATCGACAAGGCAGCGCCGTTTGCGCAGGCAATCCTGGCGCATGTGCGGACGCTGGTGCACGGCGCTGTGCCGGCTGCGGGGGAGACGATCAAATGGGGGATGCCGTTCTTTGAGCTGGAGGGCCGGCCACTGGCGATGATGGCGGCGTTCAAGGCGCATGCAGGGGTGGGGATTTTCGACGGCACGCCGATGGCATCGGGCGGAGCGGGCATGGGACAATTCGGCAAGCTGGCATCGGTGGCGGACCTGCCGGACGAGTCCGTGCTGCGCGAGCGATTGCTGGTCGCGGCGCAGGCGGTGGCAGCGGGCAAGCCGATGATGCGACCCAAGACGGCAGCACTGGCGCCCAAGCCGCCAGCAGCCGTGCCGGAGGACCTGGCGTCGGCACTGGCGGCCGTGCCGGCTGCGGCGGGTGCCTTTGCCGGCTTTCCGCCCGGCGCGCGGCGCGAGTATGTCGAATGGGTGGAGGGCGCCAAACAGCCGGCGACGCGGACGCGGCGGATTGCGGCGACGGTCGAATGGGTGGCAGAGGGCAAGCGCCGCAACTGGAAGTATGAAGATTGCTGAAGCGGCAACGGGGGATCAGGCGATGAACGACGACACACGCGACAGCAATGGCAGCCTATTGGCCGATGGGGACAATGTGACCTTGATCAAGGATTTGAAGGTCAAGGGCACATCGGTGACGTTGAAACGCGGCACGATGGTGAGGGGAATACGGCTGACCGGCAACGCCGAGGAAATCGACTGCAAGGTCGACAAGGTCAGGGGGCTGGTGCTGCGGACCGAGTTTGTCAAAAAGGCGTGAGCCGGCGGACGAGCCCGGCCTTGCTGTCGTAGATCAGGCAGCCGTCGATAGCCTCGACACGCTTTTTCAGCCATTTGCGGTCAGCAGCAATTTGCAGCGCCAGCGCCGGCCCCAGCGAACCGAGCGGCGCCAGCACGGCATCCATGAAGGCATCGAAGGTTTCATGGCCAAAGCCGTCGCGGTTTTCGAACAGCAAGATATTCTGGTGAAACGGTGGCCCGTTGGCGAGGCGGCGCCGGCAAACCCAGATTTTGAGCATCAGGCGGTTGTTGGCGCCGGCGGTGACAATCGCCTCGTGCACGGCGTCGGATAGCTCCGAGGCCTCGATGGCGATGTCCTCGTCGAGCCGGCCGAGCTCGGTTTCGAGCGCCAGTTCACGCTGTCGCAACGCCGCCATCCGTTCCTGCCACACCGGCAGCCGGGGATCGTCGGGGCAATGGCTGGTCAGATGGCCGAGCACCGAATCGATGACGGCGGGCCGCAGGTTTTCGGCGTCCGTGTCGCCGTACAGCGCCTCGAGCGCGTCGATTCCCTTTGAATCGCCGCGCTCCAACATGACCCGCGCCAGCGCAAACCGCGCGAGGCCGACATCCTCGGGCTCCCCCGGTGCCGTGAGCAGCGCCTCGTAGAGCGGCACCGCGGCTTCGGCGCCGCAGTGCTGTTCGGTCAGCCAGGCGTGCTGCCATTTCGCCTCCGACGCGAGCGTGCCCGCAGCGGCATCGGCGGCGAGCACATCGAGTTGCGCGGCGCCGGCGCGCACATCGGCATGGTGGCTTTCCCAGGCCTCGCGATTATGCGTCCACCACTGGCTGTCAAAAGCCGCGGCAAAGCCGTTGCCGCCCTCGGGGAGCAGCACATCGGCGGCGGCAATCTCGCAGCGCGCCGGTGTCGAAGGTGCCTCCCCGAGTGCCGCCAGCCGCTGCGCCAGCGACGGATGCGTGTCCGAAAGGTCGGTTTCTTCGGCGAGGGCCCGCCGCAGATGCGGCACCCGGTCGGCTGCGGCATCGGCAAAAAAGCTGCGCGCGCTGGAAAACGGCAGTTGCGGCGGCTGCTGGTGATGATCTGCGGTGGCGATGACGGCCGCCCAATGGTCACGATCGAAGCGCTGCGCCTCGACCATCACCGCTTGCAGCGCCCGCGCCGCCGTTGCCGGGCTGGTGACGGCCGCCGAAATTCGGTCGGCGGCATATTCATTCTGCCGCGCCAGGACAAAGCTGTAGGCGTTGAACCAAGGCCCATACCATTTGAAGAAGCGGCCGAGCAGCGCCGTCGTCATGCCGGTGCCGAGACTTTCCGAAAGTCGTGCCCAGGTGGCGCGGACGCGATAGATATAACTGCCGGTCTTGCCGTCGGAATTGACGAGATGGCCGAATTCATGGCCGACCACCGCCGCAAAGGCCTCGCGATCAAGCGCCTGCATCAACGGCAGGCCGAGCAGCAGATAGTTGCGATAGCCGCCGAGGATGCCGAAGCGGGGGTGCTGAACGATGGCGGCGTTGAAATCGTCGCTGATGATGACCTGATGGATCGGCGGGCCGTTGCAGGCGGCACGTACTGCGGCGATGGCATCAAACAGCGCCGGGGCTTCGGCAGCGGTCACCACCTGGCCAGCAGGCGGATCGAGGCGGATCCACAGCGAGCGCAGCACCAGAAAAGTGGGGATGGCGAGTAAGAAGATGATCTTGATCTCGCCGCCGATGACTCGGCCGGAGCTTGTCATCAAAGCGACGATCGCCACGATGACACCGATGAGGATGGCAAGGACCAGCGCGACAAAGCTATAGCCGAGCCCGGCGCCGGCGAGCACCCGCCGCCGATAGCCCGTGGGATCGGCCTCGGCCATGTGTTCCAGGCGTTCGACGAGCGGCCGGAAGCGTTCCTCGACGGCGTGCGACCAGCCCCAGGGGCGTGAGTCGATGATGATGGGCTTCATCCGTGCAGCAAGGCCATGCCGGCGTGGAGGGTGAGTGCCAGCAGCGCGATGGTGCTGAGCGCGAAGAGCGCGAAGCGGTATCTGATGATGTTGCTGGTGCCCTGCACGATACTGTGGGCGACACGCAGGCCCACATACGTCCAGGCGAGGATGGCATTGAGGCCGCCGCCGGTGCCGGTGATCGCAAGGACCGTGCAGATGGCGTAGAACAACACCGGTTGTTCGAGCAGGTGGATGTAATTGTGCATTTTCCACTGGGCTTCGTCGGCGATGATGCCGTCGAGGCCGCCGGGTTTGCTGCCGCGGACGGTGGAGATGTCGATGCCGACCTTTTTTAGTGCGGGGAGGCGTGTGGTGACCGCCCAGACGAGGACGACGAGCGTCCAGGCGACGAGGGCGACCATCGGCGCGAGAATTGGACTGTGCATGTGAAAAGACCCCCTGTGTCGCCACAGAGGGTCTTCGGTAAGGCGGATTTTGTCAAACGGGTCAGGCGAACAGCTTGCCCGCCGTTCGCCCTTAGGCGAACAATTTACCCCACGCGCGCTTGGCGCGGGTTTTCCAGAAGCCGCGGTGATAGGCGTCGCTGGCGAGCAGCGGCATGACGCTGCCTGCTTCGGCGAAGACCATCTGTTCGATGCCGGTGTTGACCTTGCCCCAGCTGGCGGCTTCCTGAAGGGTTGACGACGAGCAGGCGCCGTCGCGGACATCGGCGACGGTGATCTGCACGGCGTATTTGTGGACCTGCACATCATCATGGCCGAGGATTTCGGCGCAGACGACGGTGTCCTGGATGAAGTTCTTCGGAACACCCCCGCCGATCATCAGGAGTCCGGTGGTGCCGGCCTTGATCTTGATGTCGGTCAGTTCGCGGAAATCGGCGATGGCATCGAGCACCATATAGGGCTGTCCTGCCTTGGCGCGATCGACCTGGTGCTTGACGAGGCCGAAGCCGGCGGAGCTGTCGACGAACGCCGGGCAGAAGATCGGCACGTCATGCTCATAGGCGAGCTTGACGAGGCTGTTGTCCTTCTTGCCGTGCTCGACGAGGTATTTGCCCATTTCGCGGATGAAGGCGCGGCTCGAATAGGCCTTTGGTTCGAGACTGTTGGCGATTTCGAGGATGGTGTGGTCGCAATCCTGGAGCTGTTCCTCGTCGATGTAGGTGTCGTAGATCCGATCGATGAGCAGCGAGCGCAGCGTGTCGTCATCTGGCACATCGAGCGCCTGGTAATGCTTGTGGCCAAGGCCTTCGAAGAAATCCATGTCGACGATGCTGGCGCCGGTGGCGACGATGCCGTCGATCATGTTGTTGCGCAGCAGCTCGGCATAGAGATCCATGCAGCCGCCGGCGCTCGTCGACCCGGCGATGACCAGGAAGATCGTGCAATCGGGATCGGACAGCATCTGGTTGTAGATGGCAGTGGCGCGGGCGAGATCACGCGAGGTGAAGCTCATGTTGGCCATGCCGTCGATGATCGGGCGCGCGTCGAAGCTGCGGATGTCGATGTGCTCGACAACCTTCGACAGGAGTTCGGCCTTGCGTTGCTGGTTGATGGGTTCGGACATTATTGTGCCTCCAGTGGCGTTTCACTGGCCCGGCGCTGCGAACAGCGCCGCCCGCGGCCGGATCATTCCGGCGCCGAGCGGGATTTACCGCCCCGGCGCGAACCGGGGCGGGGAATGTTCAGCGAATGCTGATAACTTTCGAAGGTGACGTTTCGACGACACCATAGGCGGTGTCCATCGGCTCGTCGCGCGCGAGCACGGTGGCGCCGGCGGTGAAGCCGTTGAAACCAGTGCGCATGGCAGAGCCATAGGCGCCGAGCATGCCGACTTCGATATAGTCACCGGCCTGGGTATCGGCGGGAAGCTCGAACGGCCCGCGCATGAAATCCATGTCGTCGCAGGTCGGGCCGTAGAAGCTGAACTCCATCGTCTTGGCGCGCGACGGGGTTTCGCGCACCAGGGCGACCGGGAAGCGCCAGGCGACGTGAGCAGCATCGAACAGGGCGCCATAGGCACCATCGTTGATGTAAAGCACATCGTCCTTGCGCGCCTCGACACGGACCAGCACGCTGGCATATTCCGCCGACAGCGCGCGGCCGGGTTCACACCACAGTTCCGCCGAATAGCTGACGGGCAGGGCTTCATAGGCGCGATGGATGACTTCGAAATAGCCGTCGAGCGCGGTCGGCTCCATGCCGGGGTAGATCGACGGGAAACCGCCGCCGACATCGACGACATCGACGGTGACGCCAGCGGCGACGATGGCGATGCGGACCTGTGCCAAGGCTTCGGCATAGGCCTGCGGGCTCATCGCCTGCGAACCGACGTGGAAGCAGATGCCGAGCGCATCGGCGACCTGGCGGGTGGCCATCAGCAAGGGCGCGGCTTCATCGGCAGCGATGCCGAATTTCGACGCCAGGCTGAGCTTGGAGTGCGACGAGGATACGCGCAGCCGAACGCAGAGCGTCAGGTCGGTAGCGCCATCGGTGGCGACAACGATTTTCTCAAGCTCGGTAAGCGAATCGAGGCTGAAGGTGCGCACGCCATGGACGTGATACGCCTCGGCAATGGCTTCCTGGCCTTTGACCGGGTGCATGAAGCACAGCACCGCCGTCGGCAGCTGGCTGCGGACGAGACGCACCTCGGCGATCGAGGCGACGTCGAAATGGGTGATGCCGGCATCCCACAGCGACCGGATCAGATCCGGCGACGGGTTGGCCTTGACCGCATACATGGACGTACCCGGGAACTTCTCAAGGAAGTAACGGGCGGCGCGATGCGCGGCGTGAGGGCGAACAAGGGTGACAGGTTGCGTCGGCTTTTGGCCGGTCGCTACCCCCAGCGCGTTATGGTTTTCGTGCAATTCAAGGGACCTCCGGGGTGGGCAAAGCGTGGTTACTTGCGTAACCACCAAAGCTGCCTTGCGGTGGAAGTCCCATGGGGCAGCGGAGGCGCTATCTAGGGTTGCACCCCCCCTGTGTAAAGCGTTTTTTTGTTACAGGATTTTTTGCGGTTTTTCTTCGGGGTTTCAG
Organism: Polymorphobacter sp.; assembly: GCA_031422995.1. GTDB lineage: Bacteria > Pseudomonadota > Alphaproteobacteria > Sphingomonadales > Sphingomonadaceae > Sandarakinorhabdus. Next base: position 9,958 of record JANPEP010000143.1, read on the forward strand.
GAGCTTGACGCATGGCGGATGAAGGCGCTTTTTCAACGAGTTCGGTGGTGCAATATGAGGAGGTTCTGGCGGCCGCCGACCGCATCGCCGGGGTTGCGTTTCGCACACCGCTGCTGACCAGTGCAGCGCTCGACGCGGTAACCGGCGGCCGGGTGTTCCTGAAACCCGAGTGCCTGCAACGCACCGGATCGTTTAAGTTTCGCGGCGCCTACAACCGGCTGTCGGTGATCCCTGAACGCGACAGGGCCGGGGGTGTCGTCGCTTACTCGTCGGGCAACCATGCCCAGGGCGTGGCGCTGGCGGCGCGGTTGCTGGGCCTGCGTGCCACGATCATCATGCCGCACGACGCCCCGGCGTTGAAGGTGGAGCGCACGCAGGACGATGGCGCCGAGGTGATTTTCTATGACCGGCTGACCGAAAAGCGCGAGGCCATCGGCGAAGCCCTGGCGGCGGAGCGCGGCGCGACGATCGTGCCGCCGTTCGATGATCGCTATGTCATCGCCGGACAGGGAACGGCGGGGCTTGAGGCGGTCGCCGATCTCGCTGCAATGGGCATCACCGCCGATTTGGCCATCACCTGCTGCGGCGGTGGCGGGCTGTCGAGCGGCTTTGCGGTGGGCTCGAAGCTGCCCATTGTCGCCATCGAGCCCGAGAATTGGGACGATGTCGGCCGCAGCCTTGCCGGCGGCGCCATCGTGCCGGTTGCCGATCCGCAGCCCACTCGCTGCGACGCGCTGCAAACGCTGCGGATGGCCGATCTGACCTTTGACACGCTCCGCGCCAACGGGGCGCGGACGGCGGTCGTGACGGAGGCGCAGGTGGCGCGGGCCGTGGGCTTTGCCTTTCGGGAGTTGAAACTGGTCGTGGAACCCGGCGGCGCGGTAGCGCTGGCTGCGGCACTGGCGGGTGTGGTGGATCTGAAGGGCAAGACGACGGTTATCGTGCTTTCGGGCGGCAATGTCGACGCAAGGGTGTTCGCCGATTGTCTCGCCGAAACGACTTAGACGCCCGGTGTCGCAAACCTGTGCGTTACCGGCACATCCACGCCCGCGGGCACCGCCGCCTCTCCGAACCAGCGCGCGACTTCGGCGATGCCGCTGTTTCCGATGTGCAGGCCCATCTTCGTCCGCCGCCACAGCACATCCTCGGCAGTCGTCGCCCATTCGTTGCGAACATAATGGTCGAGTTCGGCCTCGAACAGGCCGCCGACATTCGCACCGAGGCCGCCGTTGAGCAATGGCTCCGCCGCCGTGCCGAGCGTGATGGCGAGGCGCTTGACCAGTTTGGGGTCGTAATTCTCCTGGGCGGCGACGAGGTTGGTCAGCCAACGCTTGAAGGCGTCCTGTCCGGTCTCGCCGGGCAGGCGATCGACGTTGCCGCCGGGCAGGGGTACCTTTGATGTCCAGGGCTTGGTAGCCGGGGCAAGTTTCTTCAGCACGTCCTCGGCAAGCACGCGATAGGTGGTAATCTTGCCACCGACGACCGTCAGCGCCGGCACGCCTTCGTGCTCGACCAGCTTGAAATCGCGGGTGGTTTCGCGGTCGCCCTTGCCGGCCTCCAGGATCAGTGGGCGAACGCCAGCGAAGCGGTGAACCACGTCGTCGCGCGTCAATGGCCGGGCCAGATAACGATTGGCCGCCGCCAGCAGATATTCGGTCTCGTCCTCGGTAACGTGCACAGCCTCGGGTGAATCGATGTCGCGTTCTGTGGTGCCTATCAGCGAGAAATCACGCTCATACGGAATGACGAAGACGATGCGGCCATCGGGCTGTTGAAACATGAAGGCGTCCTTGCCCAGATGCACCCGGCGCGTGACGATGTGAGAGCCCTGAACAAGCCGCAGCGCCGGCGCATCATTGCGGCCAAGCACCGTGCGCGCGACGCTTTCGGCCCATGGCCCGGCGGCGTTGACGACCTGTTTCGCCCTCAGCGTGCGGCCATCGCCCAGGGTTGCCGTCCAGGCCGTGCCGTCATGTTCGGCGCGCACGATGCGGGTGCGCGGCAGCACCAGTGCGCCCTTGGCTGCTGCGTCCTGAAGATTGGCGATCACCAGTCGCGCATCATCGACCCAACCGTCCCAATAGCGATAGGCGCGGGTGAATTTCGCATCGAGGGCGCGGCCGGCGCGATCGTTGCGCAAATCGATGCGTTCGGACCCCGGCACGATCTTGCGGCGGGCGAGGTTGTCATAAAGCAACAGCCCGGCGCGCAGCATCCATTCGGGGCGGTCGCCGGGGGAATGTGGCAGGATGAAGCTTTGCGGCCAGCTGATGTGCGGGGCGATATCGAGCAGCACTTCGCGCTCTGCCAATGCCTTGCGAACGAGGCCAAAGGCGTAGAATTCGAGATAGCGCAGCCCGCCATGGATGAGCTTGGTCGAGGCGCTGGAAGTGGCGCCGCCGAGATCGCCGGCTTCCACGAGTGCCACGGACAACCCGCGACCGGCGGCGTCACGAGCGATACCGGCGCCATTGATGCCGCCGCCGATGATGAGGAGGTCAAAAAGACTGTCGAGGCTGGCGGAGACTGTCATGATAAGCGGGGTTAACTAGTCGCCAACTGCGGTTTAGGGAAGGCGGCATGACAGCTGATCTCATCCTGGTGCTCGATGCCGGCACAACCTCCACTCGCGCCATCGCCTTTGCACGTACCGGGGACATCGTCGCCACCGCCGGGCGGGCGATTACCCAGCATTATCCGCAACCGGGATGGGTGGAGCATGACGCCGGTGAGATATGGCGCGCCAGCCGCGATTGTTTGATCGAAGTTGCCGATGCTGTCGGCGCGCCGCGTATCGCTGCCATTGGCATCACCAACCAGCGCGAAACAATTGTGTTGTGGGATCGCATCAGCGGCGAGCCGCTCGCGCCCGCTATCGTCTGGCAGGACCGGCGCACCGCCGATGCCTGCGCCCGGTTGAAGGCGGCGGGGCATGAACCCGCGGTGCAGGCGCAAACCGGGCTTTTGCTCGACCCGTATTTTTCCGGCACCAAGATCCGCTGGGCGCTGGACAATTGGCCGCAGGTGGCGGCGGCAGAGCGCGAGGGTCGGTTGCTGGCCGGCACAGTCGAAAGCTGGTTGATCTGGAAACTGTCGGCGGGCGCGCGCCATGTGACCGATGCCACCAACGCTTCACGGACCCTGTTGATGGACCTTGTGTCGTGCGAATGGGATGCGGACTTGCTGGCATTGATCGAAGTACCGGCGGCGATCCTGCCGGAAATCGTTGATTGCGCTGGAGCCATCGCGACCACGGCCTTGCTGGGCGGTGTCACACCCATCACCGGCAGCGCCGGGGACCAGCAGGCGGCAGCCATAGGCCAGGCGTGCCTGTTGCCGGGGCAGTTGAAGGCGACTTATGGCACTGGCTGCTTCCTGCTCGCGCATGCCGGGCTGGTGCCGCCGCGATCGACGCACAGGTTGCTGTCCACCGTGGCGTGGCGATTGGACGGTGTTGCGGCCTATGCTCTGGAAGGTTCGATCTTTACCGCGGGTGCCGCCGTGCAATGGTTGCGCGACGGGATTGGCATCATCGAAAGCAGTTCGGAAACCGAGGCAATGGCGCAATCCGTTCCCGACAGCGGCGGAGTGGTTTTCGTGCCGGCGCTGGCGGGAATGGGCGGGCCGCATTGGCAGCCCGATGCGCGCGGCACTTTGACCGGCCTCAGCGGCGGCACCACGCGCGCCCACATCGTTCGCGCCACGCTGGAGGCGATGGGGCAGCAGACTGCCGACCTTGTGGATGCCCTGGCTGCCGATGGTGTCCACCCGGAAAAGCTGCGCGTCGATGGCGGCATGGTCGCCAATGACTGGCTGTGCCAGGACCTGGCCGACAGCCTGGGCGTGCTTGTCGAACGGCCGCGTGTCATCGAGACTACCGCGCTGGGTGCGGCCATGCTTGCCGGGGTCGGGGCCGGGGTGTTTGCCAATCTGTCCGATGCCGCTGCCGCAATGTCCGCGCCTGATCGCAGCTTTGCTTCGGCAACAACGACAGAAACCCGAGCCGTGCGCCGTGCCCGATGGGCGCGCGCCGTGCGCCAGACGCTGGTGCAATAGCCATGAACGAAGCACCTTCGATTATCTTTGGCCTGTCTGCCGCAGCGGCCTTTGCGTTGATCGCCACCGGCATCTGGCTGTTGCGACAGCCGGGCGGCAACCGGGTGAAGGCCGGGCTGATGATTGTCGCCGGCGTCGTCATCCTGTTCAACGCCTGGGTCAATACCCTGCCTTTGCCACCATCCTCCTGAGACAATCGAGCGCTTGCAGCCGCGCCCGCCGCTGATAGTCTGTCGCCAATCAAAAGACCGATGGGGATGGAATATGCGGATTGCTTCGGGCGTGAGCGTGCTGGCCCTTGCTGCAACCTTTTGGTTGGTGCCGGTTGGCCAAGGTGATGCTGCGGGAGTCGATGCCGCACGTCTTGCCAATGCCGCCGCCGAACCCGGCAACTGGATGACGCATGGCGGCACCTATTCCGAGCAGCGCTATGCCAACCTCGATCAGGTCAACGCCGGCAATGTCGGCAAATTGGGCCTCGCCTGGTCTTATGACCTTGATACCAACCGCGGGCAGGAAGCAACGCCGCTGGTCATCGACGGCACCATGTACACCACGACCGCCTGGTCAAAGGTCGTCGCGCTCGATGCTGCAACGGGCAAGGTCAAATGGACCTATGACCCCGAAGTATCAAAGGATCGTGGCCATTCGGCGTGCTGCGACGTCGTCAATCGCGGGGTTGCAGCCTATAATGGCATGATCTTCCTTGGCGCGCTGGATGGCCGGTTGATCGCGCTGGATGCTGCCACCGGCAAGGTCAAATGGTCCACCGTCACCTTTGACCAGAAACAGCCATACACCATCACCGGCGCGCCGCGCGTGGTCAAGGGCAAGGTGTTGATCGGCAATGGCGGTGCCGAGCTTGGCGTTCGCGGCTATGTCACCGCCTATGACGCGATGACCGGCAAGAAACTGTGGCGGTTCTACACCATCCCCGGCGACCCTAAGAAGGGCCCGGATGGCGAGGTTTCGGACGCGGTGCTCAAGGCCAAGGCCGGTGACACCTGGTTTGGCAAATATTGGGAAGCCGGCGGCGGCGGCACGGTCTGGGATGCCATTGTTTACGATCAGGAGCTTGACCAGCTGTATATCGGCGTCGGCAACGGCAGCCCGTGGAACCAGCAGGTTCGCTCCGAAGGCAAGGGCGACAATCTGTTCCTGTCGTCCGTGGTCGCGCTGAATCCCGATACCGGCAAATATCTGTGGCATTACCAGGGGACGCCCGGCGAAACCTGGGATTTCACCCAGACCCAGCCGATCATGCTGGCGACGCTGCCGATCGACGGCCGCCCACGCAAGGTGTTGATGCAGGCACCCAAGAACGGCTTTTTCTATGTCGTTGACCGCGAAACCGGCAAGCTGATAAGCGCCAAGGGCTTTGTGCCGCAAAGCTGGACCACCGGTGTGGACATGGCCACTGGCCGGCCGATCGAAGTGCCTGAATCGCGGTATCGCACTGGCACCGTGCTAGTCACGCCCTCGGCGCTTGGCGCGCACAACTGGCACCCGATGGCATTCAGCCCAAAAACAGGTTTGGTGTATCTGCCAGCGCAGGAAGTGCCGTTCGCCTATTCCAACGACGCCGCATATAATCACAAGCAGGGCGCCTGGAACATTGCCGTGGTCGCCGCGCTCAATGCGCCACCGAACAATCCGGAACAGACTCGCGCCGTGCGCGCCATCCTGAAAGGCGAATTGCTGGCGTGGGACCCCGTCAAGCAACAGGAAGCCTGGCGGGTTCAATATGACGGCCCGTGGAATGGTGGCGCGCTCGCCACCGCCGGCAATCTGGTGTTTCAGGGCAATGCGCGCGGGATGTTCCAGGCCTTTGATGCGACGAACGGCAAGCGACTGTGGGGCATGGACGCCCAAACCGGCGTTGTTGCTGGTCCTGTCAGCTATACGGTCGGCGACACCCAATATGTTGCGGTGATGGCCGGCTATGGCGGCGCCTACCCTTTGTCGACGGGCTATCAGGACGCGCCCTCGCGGGTGCCGCCCAATGGCCGGGTGCTGGTGTTCAAGCTTGGCGGCACCGGCAAGCTGCCACCCTATGAGGCGCCGCCACTCGCCCCGGCAAATCCACCGACCGACAAATTCACACCGCAACAGATTGCCCAGGGCGGCCTGATCTTTGAAGGCAATTGTGGCATCTGCCACGGTGCCGGTGCGCGCTCCAGCGGGCTGGTGCCCGATCTTCGCCGCTCGGGCGCCTTGCCGGACAAGGACAGTTGGGCCGCGGTCGTGCATGGCGGCGTGCTCAAGGATCAGGGCATGGTCAGCTTTGCCAAATGGTTCTCTCGCGATGAAATCGAATCCGTCCGTGCTTATGTCGGTGAGCAGGCAAAATATCTGGCGACGCAGGACGCCGCAGACGCCGGAGGGAAAGCCAAGGGCGGGCGCTGACGCCGGATGCGGAGGCAGGTGATTGGCAGGCGGCGCAGGGCTCCGCTATAGGGCTGCCGATGCCATCCGCTCCAACAGATCCTATTGATGCGGCGCTTGCCGCTGACGACGTTGCGGGTGCCGTGGCGGCGGCCCGCTTGGCCCATGCCGCCGGGGACCGGGATCCCTTCGTGGCCAATCTCATCGCCTGGCAACAGGTGGAGGACGGTGACCATGCCGGCGGCGAAGCCTTGGTCCGCACGGCGCTGGTCAATGCTCCCGGCGACCCCGGCCTGTTGACCACGCTCGGCCTCGCGCTGCGCCGGCAAGGCAGGTTGAGCGAGGCGTTGCAGGCGTTTGACACTGCCATCGCACACGGCCCCGAATATCCGGTTGCCTGGCTGGAACGGGGTTTCGCCCTGCACCAGGGCAGCTCGCTGCAACTTGCCGAAGAAAGCTATCGCCGCGCCGTCGCGCTCGATCCGTATCGCGCCGCTGCCTTGGCAGGCGTTGCTGCCGTCGCCGCGGTGCGCGGTGATACCGCCACGGCGCGCGAATTCGCAATGCGCGCGCTGGCGGTCGATCCAGCTGATGCCGTCGCCCACTGTGCCATCGCGCGCGGCGAGATTGCGGCGGGCGAAGCGGCGGCGGCTGTCGACCGGCTGCGCGCCCTGCTCGCCAACCCGGCGCTGAATATTGAAAACCACAGCGCCGCTGCGTCCTTGCTGGGCGACGGCCTGGCAAAACTTGGCGATCCCGCTGGCGCCGTGCAGGCCTATCAGGCCGCCAAAGCCAGCCTGGCGACCCGGTTTCCGCACCTTGTTGCCGCCGAAAGCCATTTGCATCTTGTCCGGCGCATCGACGCGTATGTGATGGCCACCCCGTCACGCTGGCAGCCAATGCCGTCGGCACAGGGCAGGGGGCTCGCCTTCCTGCTCGGCTACCCCCGGTCTGGCACGACTTTGGTCGAAAACATTCTCGCCTCGGCCGCCGGCGTCGAAGCATTGGAGGAACTCCCGACCCTGGCCGCAGCCGAAGCCACCTTTCTGCGCCCGGTGAATGGCCTTGATCGTCTCGCCACCCTCGATGCGGCCACCGCCGAGACACTTCGTGCCGCCTATTGGCAAAGGGTCGCTGATTTTGGCATCAGCCCGAAAACGCGATTGTTCGTCGATATGGATCCGCTCAAAAGCCTGCACCTGCCGCTTGTCGGGGCATTGTTTCCGCACGCGCCGATTGTCGTCATGCGCCGCGACCCCCGCGATGTGGTGCTCAGCTGTTTTCGCCAGAACTTCGCCGCCAGCCCGATTGCGCTCGAATTCACCACCCTCGATCGCTCCGCCCGTCATTATGATGCGCTGATGCGGCTGCAAGGTCATTGCCTCGAACGCATCCCCAACCCGGTGCTCGAGCTGCGATACGAAGAACTTGTCAGCGATTTCGACGCAGTGACACAACGGCTGTGCAGCTTCCTCGGGCTGTCCTGGACCAAGGCCCTGCGTGATTTCAGCGAGACCGCCCGACGCCGCAACGTCAACACCGCCAGCGTCGGCCAAGTGCGGCGGGGGCTGTACAACGGTGGCGGCCAGTGGAGCGCCTTTGCCGACCAGATGGCGCCGGTGCTGCCGATCCTCGACCCCTGGGTCCGACATTTCGGATATGCCGCCTGATGCCCTACGATCCCGATTTCGCGCTTGCCTTCTGCATCTTCCTGGCGGCCATCCTTTATTCCAGTGTCGGCCATGCCGGCGCCTCGGCCTATATCGCTCTCATGGCGCTGTTCGGCATTCCGGCGGCGGTGATGCGACCCACCGCACTGGTGCTCAACATCATCGTCGCCAGCTTTGCCTCGGCACGCTTTGTCCACGCCGGGCTGTTCCGCTGGCGCACTCTGTGGCCCTTCCTCATCGGCGCCTTGCCCATGGCCTATGTCGGCGGCTCGATCGTGTTGCCCGGCCATGTCTATCGCCCGATGGTTGGCGTCATCCTCTGGCTTTCGGCACTGCGGCTGTTGTGGCCACGTGATTTGAAAGTCATCACCGAATGGCGCGACCCGCCGCTGGCGCTGGCCATCCCAGCCGGCGCTGCCATCGGGCTGTTGTCGGGTCTGACGGGCACCGGCGGCGGCATTTTCCTGTCGCCGTTGCTGCTGTTCCTCGGCTGGTCCGAAACCCGCAAGGCGTCGGGCGTCGCCGCGGTGTTCATCCTGTGCAATTCGATCTCTGGGCTGGCCGGCAACTATGCCTCGTTGAACCAATTGCCCGACCAATTGCCGATGTTTGCCATCGCTGCGCTGCTCGGTGCGGGGATCGGCACAACGCTCGGCATCCGCCTGCCAACACGGATGATCCTCAAATCACTGGGGTTGGTGCTTATCGTTGCGGGTGCAAAGATGATTGGAGTGTATTGAGACTCAGTGCGACCGCGTCAGCTCCCGCATCGCCCGGTCCAGCCCCTCCAGTGACAGCGGATACATCCGGTCCTCCATCACCGTCTTGATCATCTGGATCGACTGGCTGTGGCCCCAGCT
>JANPEP010000144.1:0-21383 GCA_031422995.1 Polymorphobacter sp.
CGCCGCGGCCTGGTCATCGATGCCGCACTCACCGCCGCTGATCTGCCGGAATTCGATGTGGCTGCCTCGCATGCGCTTTACGCCAGGGTGATCGCGCCGCTGCTGCCACATCTGAAAGGCATCACCACGCTGCAGATTGTCGCCGATGGCCCACTTGCGCGGCTGCCGCTGGGGCTGCTGGTGTCGAGGCCGGCCAAGGACGCCGATCTGCTGGCGCGCTATCGCAACAGCCGGTGGCTGGCCGATCGTTTCGCCATCGCCGTGCATCCCGGTATCGCGGCGCTGGCGGCGGCGCGGAGCAGCGGCGCGCCCAGCCGCGCTGATCGGATGTTGCTGGCGGTGGCCGATCCAGCGCTGACCGGCATCACCCCCGGCACCACCCCCGGTACGACCCAGGTGGCGGGCATGGCCGGCTTTGTGAAACTGCGCGGGGCGCAGCGCGGCACGGCCCGAACTGCCACTGCCATCTGCGCCATGCAGCCGCTGCCCGACACCCGGCGGGAGGCCGAACGTGTCGCCAGCATGCTTGGCAAGCAAGGCACGACAACGCTGCTGACGGGCGCGCAGGCGTCTGAACGCGAGCTGCGGCAGCGCAGTGACAATGGCGATCTCGCCCGCTATCGCACCTTGCTGTTTGCCACCCACGGTCTGGCCGACAACGAAGCCAGCGGCGAAGAGCCGGCGCTGGTGCTGGCGCCGGCCAGTTGCAGCAGCAACGATGCGGCGGAAGATGGCCTGCTGTCCGCCAGCGAGATCGCCACGCTGAAACTTGATGCCGATCTGGTCATTCTGTCGGGCTGCAACACGGCCGCACCCGGCGATGCGCTGGTGGGGCAGCCGTTTTCCGGCCTGGCCCAGGCCTTCCGCCAAGCCGGCGCCCGCCGCTTGCTGGTCTCGCACTGGAGCGTGGATTCCGCCGCCACCGCCGACCTGATGACCGCATTGTTCGCTCGCGGCTCCCATGCAACCGCCGCCAACCTGCAAGCCGCCATGCATGATTTCCGGCAAAGACCGGGCGCCTTGCCCTATCGTAGCCATCCTGCTTTCTGGGCGCCCTTCGTGCTCGTCGGCGATAGCCGTTGAGCAGAATAGTGGACGAAAACCGTGTGCCCTTGACGGTATTTTGTGATGCCGCGATGGCGCTATTTACAGTTCGTGCGGTCGGCAAGACAGGCGGCCAGGCGCTCCTGCGCGGCGATCAGGTCACTCTGTGCGTTGATTTCAGATACCTGATCCGATGTCGATTGGCCCTGCGTTGCTTCGGCCGCGGCAGCAACCACATTGGCGACTTGTCCGGCACCGGTTTCCGCCCCGTAGTTGACGCTGGTCAAGGCGCCGGATTCGGCAAAGGCGGCGCTGAAACTGGTTTTCCCGAACGCAGCCGGCGCCGGTATCGGCAAGGCATAGGTCGTGCCGGATTGGCCGACAGGAGCCACCGCCCGCCAGATTTCGGCGCCCTGGCAACCCTTCAAAGTGCCGGCGGTGGCGCGCAACCGCATTTGCCCCGGCTGGCGAAGCGTCAGCACCGCGTCGCCTGAGGCGGCGGTATAATTCGCCGGGGCATGGCCGGGTGCAACGCCGTCGGTAAATGCGCACACCCCACCGATGCTTGCGGCCAACTTGGTGTCGTAAGCGCCGCTGGTGGCATCGGCGGGAATCGCCTGCGCCACCTCCGCCGGCTTGGCGAGATCGATTTCGCCCTCATAGGTCAGCGTCAGCGGTTTGCCCTCTCCGGCGGTCCTGATGAAGGCACAAGCCGCGCGTTTTTCAGCGGCTTTGGCAGGATCGACAAAACCAGCTGCGGCCACCGTCTTGGCAATGGAAATGACGGTCTTCAAAATCGCCTCGCCCTGGCCTGTGCTGGTGGCATTGATGGCTTTCAACCGGCCATCATCGTAAAACTCCATGGCCAACGTCGAATCCGAAAATGCGCCTTGCAATCCGGCCAGTCGAATCCGGGCGAATTGTGTCGGATCCGCCGACTGCGTCACCATCGGCGTCACCGAATTGACGATGATGAGGTTGTTGTCTGCATCGCAGATGACGGTCCTTGCGACCTTGAGTTCAACCTGCGTGCGCGCCAGATAATAGCCAAGCTCAACATCCGGCGCATGGGCGCAGCCAGCGAGCAATGCGGTTGTTGCCAATAGTGCCGTGATGCTCCGGATACAGGACATGGCCCACCCCCAACTGCAACTGCAATGGTATCGGTACGACAGGCTGACACATGACAGCGTATTTTCAAGACAAATTTTACAAACCTGCTGGATACTATTGACAGACTCAGCAATTGGGCGAAGTATTTTGTTCGGTGTCGCCGCCCAAACGCCTGCTTTCACAGACAGGTGAACGGACTATTAAAGTTACGTAAACGGCCTTTTGACATTGTTGCAAGGCCGGGGACGGGAATCGCGTTCACCCGCCATTTTGCAAATGGATGGTGAACCTTGGCATGGCGGGGGCATCATGGCGAAGATTGGCAATGGCAGCTTGGTTGCGTTGGCGCTCCTGTGCACCGCCTGTGTGAAATCCGATGCCGGACCCCAGGCCAAGCAGGGTTGGAGCCGCGCTGAAACGCTGAACTGGTATCATGGCAGCCAAGGCTCGCGGCTCATGCCAAAGGCCTGGTTCGAAGCGCTCGAGGTTGCCAATTCCGCCGATCGCTTTTTCACCATCCGGCGCATGCAGGCGTTTGGCTATATCGCCCCAGATGCTGATGATAAATCCGGACTTCCCATCGGCTTTGCTGTCGATTTCACCGATGATTCCAAACTCAAACGGACGCAATTGCGCTGGTTCACCGGGCAGGGGCCAAAGGAGCCGTGGATCGGCCTGAACTGCGCCGCCTGCCACACCGCTGAAATCCGCGGTGGCGAAGAAAACCTGCGTATCGAAGGCGGCCCCGGCATGGGCGACTTCCAAAGCCTTGTCGAACAGCTCGACCTCAGTATCGAAGCAACCTTGGCCAACCCCGACAAGTTTCAGCGTTTTGCTGTTGCGGTCCTCGGCCCGGAAAAACTGGCACAGGACAGCGCACGGCTGCGCGGCGAACTGGCCAGGCTGGCGGCGTGGGAGCAGTTGATAAAGGCCGCCAATGATCCCGCCGTCGCGGGGCGCGAAACCGTCCGCTATGGCCATGCCAGGCTCGATGCGGTGGGCCACATCCTCAACAAGGTTGCAGTACTGGCGACCTATGATGCGCCCATGGGCAGCAAGCCACAGTTCAGCGCCCCTGCCGATGCCCCCGTCAGCTACCCGTTCATCTGGAACACGCAGCAGCATGACCGGGTGCAATGGAACGGCATCGCTGCGAACCACGGTCTGAAACTGCCCAGCGGTGAAATCTTCGATTATGGCGCCCTCGGTCGCAACACCGGCGAGGTCATCGGGGTGTTTGCCGATGTAGTGCTCACCAAAAAGGCCGGGCTGGGTGGCTATGAATCCAGCGTCAACGTCAAGAATCTCGATGCGATGGAGGTTTTGCTGGCCCGGCTGGAGCCGCCGCGTTGGCCCGCCGGCCTTGGGGTTCCCGCGAAACAAAGCGTTGACGCCGGGCGCATATTGTTCGCGGCCAATTGCCAGGAATGTCACGCCGAATTGCCCCGCATCGCCGATGGCAACGGCGGCGAACGCCCGGATCTCAAAACCCCCATCCGTGCCGTGATGACGCCGATTTTCGGTCCTCGTGGCGTCGGCACCGATCCGTGGATGGCGTGCAATGCCTTCACCTTCCGCGCCCGCACTGGCACGCTTGAGGGCACCCGCAGTGCGTTTGTCAGCGGCGATCCGTTCACGCCGATTGCCGATAATCGGCAAATGCTGGTGGCGGTCATCACGGGCACGCTGGCGGGCCAAAAACGCGCCATCGCCGCGACCTTTGCCAAGGCGCTCTTCGGACTGCCGCGCGAAATCGAAGTCGGCGCCGGCTTCGCAGCCGAGGAAACCGCCCAGAAATCACCGCAGCAGCGGCTGGCGATCTGCAAGGCCAATGCCGCCAACGAACTGATTGCTTACAAGGGCCGGCCGCTGACCGGCGTCTGGGCTACCGCGCCCTATCTCCACAATGGCTCGGTGCGCTCGCTCTATGAACTGCTGCTGCCGCCGGCCAAGCGCGCCACCAGCTTCCCGGTCGGCACACGCGTCCTTGATCCGGTGCGGGTCGGCTATGTCGATGCTGATGGAACGGCGCCGACGACCTTCACCGTCAACACTAGCCAAGGCGTGGCCATTCCAGGCAATTCCAACGCCGGGCATGATTATGGCAATGCGGCGCTTTCCCCCACCGACCGTCAGGCACTGGTCGATTACATGAAGACGCTGTGATGCAACGATGGTACCGGCCCTTGCTCGCCGCAGTGGCGCTCGCGGCGCTCGGCGGCGCTGCGCCTGATGCTGCTGCCCCGCAACCCAGGCTGACCGCTGCTGATTATCGCGCTGTCTTCGCTGCCCCGGGCGATGATGCGGTCTTCGAAGATTTTCTCGCCAAATTGCCAACCCTCAGCGTGATCCAGCAGGGTGCCACACGGCGCTATTACATCCTGGAGGGCGATCTGCCGCTCTCGCGCGATGCGGTGCGCGCCATGCTCTATGCCAAAAGCCAGGCTGAACAGCCGGTCAACCCCACGGCCGAGCTGGTGGTCCTGCAAGTCGGTGGTATCGACCAGTTCTGGCCGACCGGCAAACGCGCCCTGACCTATGCCGTCGAACGCGCCAGCTTCCCGGATGCCGCAACCTATCAGGTTGCACTTGCGGGCGTGCGCGACGCGGCGACCGCCTGGACGTCGGCGTGCCCCGCCTGCGGCCTGTCACTCACTCATGCTGTGGCACAGGATGCGGCGCCAGACGAAAACGCCGTGACGTTCATCGTCACCTATCTGCCCGAAGACAGCGGCCTTCTGGCGCTGGCATTCTTCCCCAATGATCCGGTGCACAAGCGCCGCCTTTACATCTTTCCCGCCTGGTCGACGACGACCGTCGATCGCACCGGCATCCTGCGACACGAACTGGGCCATGTGCTCGGCTATCGCCACGAACACATCCGCGGCATCGCCGGTTGCGAAAATGAAAGCGGCGAATGGCGCCCGCTTACCCCCTATGACAAAAAATCGGTCATGCATTATCTTTGCGGGAACGCCGGGGATGCAAAACTGCGGCTGACGCAATCGGACATTGCCGGGCATCGTCAGCTTTATCGGGTGGCCGGATGATGCGGCTGGCCTTTTTCGCCTTGTTCGCGCTGCAAGCCTGCACGTCCGTCGCGCAACCGATTGCCGCGCCAGTTGCGGCACCCATCGCCGCCGCACCCGTTGCCGCGCCCCCGATTGCGGCAACCATGCCCGGTCTCACCGGCACCATGTCCGACCCCCGGATGAAAAAATCGGCGTCGGCGCGCACCCCGGCCGAACTCATCACTGCCCCGCCGCCGCCCCAACAGGCGACGCTCACGGTTTCCTTTGCCGGCGGCGATGTCGGCCTTGATCTCGCCGCCGCGCTCAATGCACTCAGCGCCCGGCCCGGCCTGCTGCCCAATGAAACCGTAACCTTGGCGGCGGGGGACAGCGCCTGTTCGTTGCTGGTAAAGCGCAATTTCCCACCGGGCTGTTCCGCGTTGATGCCGACCATCGAACGCCTCAACCCCAAAAAGAACGTCCGCACGCTCAAGATAGGTGACACGATCATCCTGCCGGGCGGCACCATCACCGTGCGGCGCGCGGTGCGAACCTTTACCGATCGCCCCGGTGACAACGCCCGCAAACAGATTATCATCCGCAACTGGTCGACCAAAGCGACGGTCGAGCGCCAGGTCGCCGGTCTCAGTCGCGTCGAATATGATGCCTATGACCTTTTGCTGGCCTTCCCCAGCGACAATCTTGTCCGTGATGCCGCCCGCGCGCTCGAACCGTTGCGCTCAAAGAACGTCATCATCAACGCCACGCTCATCGAGCCGCCGGCCGCCTTTGCCTATTCCGATTTCACCCTGGATTATCAGTCGCTGTGCCAGACGCCGGGCACGCCGCCAAAACTGCATGATTATGCCGAACTGCTCGAAAGCAACGATGGCCTGACCACGTTGCTGTCGCAGACAACACCGCCGCGCACCGTCGTTCCGGTGTTCATCGTCGATACGCCATTGGCCCGTCCCCCGGCGCTGATTGGCGCCGTTGTCGCCACCAGCACGACCAGCCTTGCACCAATCCCGCCCTGGCGGTGCCAATGGGCCAATTTCAACGTGCCGCTCCACCACGGCACCCATATGGCGGGCATCATCGCCAGCCGGAATGGCCAGGGTTTCAGCGGGTTGGCCCCATCTGCAAGCATCACGGCCTTTGAATGGTACCGTCCTGATGCCACCCTGACAAAATTGATTGCCACCCCCGAACGCGAGATACGGCTGCGCGAATTGATCGGCGCAACCGAGGAAAACCCCGCAGCGGCCAAGGCCATCTACCTCATCGCCACCAGCTTTCAGCGCCTGTTGCCGCCGGCACTCGATGCTGCTGGGCAATTGGTGGACCTCACCTCACGCGAAGCCTTTGCCCCTGCCGATGCCATTGCCACCGAACGCCCGCTGACCATCGTCGCGGCTGGTCAATCGCAACCCGGCAAGCCGCCAATCCGCCTGACACCTGCATCACCGCTGTCGCCGCAAAACAGCGGCGATTGGCCCAATGTCGTCGTCGTTACCGCCTGTATGGTCTGCACGCATCAGGGCGCCAGCCTGTTGCCCGAGGCGTTTTATTCCGACAGCGAGCCGCGCGTCGTGCATATTGCTGCGCCCGGCGGGGTGCCCGTGCCGGGCTGGATCGATGACACAACCATCGGCGCAGCGCGCGGCACCAGCCAGGCCGCTGCCTTTGCTGCCGGTGTGGCTGCGGAGATGGAGTCGCGTTATCCGCAGTCCTACCAGACGGCGAAATCGGTGAAACTGCGGCTCCAGGCCACGGCCTGGCCGCTGGTGCCGGGCATGGGCCATGTCGACAATGCGCCCAACAAGCTGGCAGTCGGCATCATCGATTACCAGCGGGCCCAGCTTGATCCAAAGACCGACTGGACGGAAATTGCCGGCGAATGGAAATCGACGCGCATAAAGGCGTGGCCGGCTTCGGTTCTCTCCGTCGTCGATGCCAGCGGCAATGAACAGCTTGTGCGTACCGCGCAGATAATGCGGCTGGTGCAGGTGTCGTCGCCCGGCGCTCCGGCGCAATATGCGGTGCTCACCCGCGGCGGGTCCTCGGGCGGCGCGGCGCCGGGTGGCCAGGTCAACCGACTCGGCCCGGTGCAATTGCGCGCCAATGCCGGCCAGATCGAATATTGCGATGGCAGCAAACGCAACCTCGTCGATATCACCGATCTTATCGTCACGACCGTGCAAAGGGCTCCCGATGCGCCTGTTTGCCCATAGCGGCTTGGTTCTTGCGCTCTTGTTGTTGGCCGCCGGCCCCGTCAACGCCGCCCCGGCCTGTCGCCCCGCAGAACTCGTAACCGGCTTTGGCGACTGGAGCGAGCAAGATATCGAGATTACCGCGCAGGCCCCAGTCCAGCCGGTCTCGCCGCGCACGCAGGACAATATGCCGGCGGTCACGCTGCGGCTGTTGATGGCGGTGTCGAGCCCCGGCACCGCGCCATGGACGCTATCGCTTTATGATGCGCTTGGCCATCTGGTCGGGATGTTCGACAAAACGGCATTCACTGGCCCTGGAGCGACGCTATGGACCGGCCGCCTGCCAGGCCCAACGCTGACGCTGGCCCTGACCGGCGGGGACGCTGCGACCAAAGTCGTCGTTCGCGGCGGTGTCGCGCAAAAATTCAGCACCGATGGCACGGCGTTCTCGCTCAAAAATCCACCCATCGCCGAATGGTCGACGCTCTATCCGGTCCGCGATTCCAGCGGTGTCATCAGCGGCAGCATTCCCGACGCCGTGCGCCGCACTGCCGGCGACAAGGTCGGCATGATGATCGCCTCGGCGGATTTCCCCGCCGGCGTTGTCAATGGGGTGCGGTTACAGGCCGAGCGCGAATCGTGGTGCTGCACCGGCGTCATGATCGGCAAGGATCTGTTCCTGACCAACTGGCATTGCGGCGGCGGCATCCGCGGCCGCACCGCATGGGACAGCGATGTCCGCGCCGGCGCGCTGGTCGATCTTGCCTGGGAAAACGGCCCGATAAGGCGCCAGTTCAGCGCCAGCAACATTGCCTTCAAGGACGAGCGGCTGGATTTTGCAATCCTGCGTATCAAGCCCTCGGTCGGTGCGGATGGCGGCTTTGGCGGCGCGTTGCCCGTGGCGATCCGACCCGGGGCACCGGTGGCCGGAACGAAATTGTTCATGATCCACCACGCCCAATGCGCACCAAAAATGATCAGCAGCAATTGCACGATCATCAAGGCATCACGCGCCGCCTGGACTGACGATCCCGCCACCGCAACCGATCTTCCCGACATCGAACATGATTGTGACAGCGAGCCTGGCGCGTCCGGTGCTGCGGTCTTCGATCTGTCGGGTCGCCTCGTCGCTCTCCATCACCTCGGCCATGCCCGGGGGCCATCCTGCCCCACCGATGCGGTCAACAAGGCCGTCGGCATCGGCGCAATCATGGCACTGGTCCGCACCCGCGATCCGGCGCTGGCGACGGAGCTTGGCTGGTAAGCCCGTCACTTTTTTCTGGGCTGGCGGCTTCCAGGCGTTATGAGCAGGCAAATCCCCTGTCCGGAGCCGCCATGCCCACGCTCGTCCTCCTTCGCCACGGCCAGTCGGCGTGGAACCTTGAAAACCGCTTCACCGGCTGGTGGGACGTCAACCTGACCGACAAGGGCATCATTGAGGCTGATGCCGCCGGCAAGGCCATGACGTCCGCCGGGCTGGATTTCGACATGGCCTTCACCAGCGTGCAGACCCGCGCCATCAAGACGCTCAACCTGGCGCTGGAGGCCATGGGCCGGTTGTGGCTGCCGGTCACCAAGAACTGGCAGCTCAATGAGCGGCATTATGGCGGCCTCACCGGGCTCGACAAGGCCGAGACAGCGGCACTGCACGGCGAGGCACAGGTCAAGATCTGGCGCCGTAGTTTCGACGTGCCACCGCCGCCGCTGGAAGCCGGATCGTCCTATGACCTGTCGGGTGACCGGCGCTATGCCGGCATCGCCATTCCGGACGCTGAAAGCCTGAAAGACACCATCGCCCGCGTCCTGCCTTATTGGGACAGCACCATCGCCCCCGAACTGCGCGCCGGCAAGCGCGTCATCATCGCGGCGCACGGCAATTCGCTGCGCGCACTGGTCAAGCACCTGTCGGGGATTTCCAACGATGACATCGTCCATGAAGAAATCCCCACCGGCAAGCCGATGGTCTATGATCTCAACGACGATCTGACGGCAAAGCGCCGGTTCTACCTCGACTGATCGGTTCGCCCGGCAAAACGCCACGCCAGCGTTTCACCGGCGTGAAACGGCACCACATCCCCGATGCGATCCGGCACGGTGACGCTTGCGCGCTCGAGCACGACATGATCCGGATTGAGCGGCAGTCCGTAAAACTCTGGCCCGAATTCGCTGGCAAAACCCTCCAGCCGGTCAAGCGCGCCTTCTTCCTCAAACGTCTTGGCATAGCTTTCGAGCGCAAAGGGCGCGTTGAACATCCCGGCACAGCCGCAGGCGCTCTCCTTGTCGCCCACGGCATGGGGCGCACTGTCGGTGCCAAGGAAGAATTTGGCATTGCCAGAGGTGGCGGCGCGGCGCAGCGCCAGCCGGTGCGTCTCGCGCTTGACGATCGGCAGGCAATACAGATGCGGGCGGATGCCGCCTTCGAACATGGCGTTGCGGTTCACCGCCAGATGGTGCGGGGTGATTGTCGCGGCGATATTGGGACCGCTGGCTTCAACAAAGGCCACGGCTTCGGCGGTGGTGATATGTTCGAAAACGATCTTCAAATCCGGATAATCGCGCGCCAGGCCAATCAGCGTCCGCTCGATGAACACCGCCTCGCGGTCAAAGATATCAACATGGGTATCGGTAACTTCGCCGTGCACCAACAGCGGCATCCCGATCCGCTGCATGGTCTCCAGCGCGCTGCGGATATGGGCGACATCGGTAACGCCATGTGCCGAATTGGTCGTGGCATGGGCTGGATACAGCTTGGCAGCGGCAAACACCCCCGCCGCATGGCCGCGTTCGATTTCGCCGGCGTCGATACCGTCGGTCAGATAGCAGGTGATCAGTGGCGTGAAATCATGCGCGGCATCGACCGCCGCGATGATGCGGTCGCGATAGGCCGCACCCGCCGCTGCCGATGTGATCGGCGGTTTCAGATTGGGCATCACGATGGCGCGCGCGAACTGCCGCGCCGTCTGGTTGGCAACCGCCCCCAGCATGGCGCCATCGCGCAGGTGGACATGCCAGTCGTCGGGCCTCCGGATGATCAGCCGATCGGCGGCGATGGGCTGGCTTGGCGGCATCCTGAACTCCCTTGCGGCTGGCACCTGCCGCATCCGATGCTGGTTAACGGCGCCGGCGGTGCGGAGCAACAACGGAAAACGCCGCACGAAACGCATCAAAACCGTGCCGATTTGTCGGATTTGTCCTAAAAATACCCCCAAATGGGTAATGACAGCGAGGTAGGGAATGACTAGCCTTGTGCATAGCTGGGGGGCAGCAGAGTGAATTGGGTAATCGATATCGGCGCTGCGTTCCGCGCCAGGTTGCGTCGGCATGGTTGCCGCATCGGGCTGGTGGCAATTGCCGCGTTTGCGCCGCCTGTCATGGCGCAAACCCTGCCCGCCGGCGGCATCGGCTTGCCGACCCGCGAGGAAATCGACCCCGCGCGGCGCCAGGCGCCAACCCAGCCCAGCCGCCTCCGCGTCGATGGCGATATCGAACGCAGCCCCTGTGCCCTTGCCGATCCGGCCTATGCCGCGATCAGGATCACCCTCACTTCGGCAATTTTCAACAATCTCGCACCGGTCGCTGCCGCCGATCTGGCGCCGGCATACGCGCGATACATCGGCACCGAACAACCGATTGCGGTCGTCTGCGACATTCGCGATGCCGCCGCCACCATCCTGCGCAACAAGGGCTATCTCGCCGCCGTCCAAGTCCCGACCCAGCGTATCGAAGCCGGAAACGTCCGCTTTGAAGTGCTCTATGCCCGGCTGACGGCGGTGCGCGTGCGCGGTGACGCCGGCCGCAACGAACGCCAATTGGCGCGTTATCTCGATCATCTGGCCACCGGCCAGGTCTTCAACCGTTTCGATGCCGAACGCTATCTGCTGCTGGCGCGTGATATCCCCGGCTTCGATGTGCGCCTTTCGCTGAAACCCGCCGGCACCGTTGCCGGTGACATGATCGGCGAAGTCAGCGTCCGCCGCACACCCATCGAAGTCGATTTCAACGTGCAGAATTACGCACCCGTTGAAACCGGCCGTTTTGGCGGGCAATTGCGGGCGCAGGTTCATGGCCTCACGGGGCTGGCAGACCGCACCATGGTCTCGGTCTATTCCACCGCCGATTTCAGCGAACAACAGGTCGTCCAGCTCGGCCATGATTTCGCCATCGGTGGCCAGGGTTTGCGCCTCAGCGGCCGCTTCACCTATGCCTGGACCCAGCCCGATCTGGGAAATGCCGCCATCCCCGATGTGGAGGCGCGCTCGCTGTTCGCCAATCTGGAGGCGAGCTATCCCTTCATCCGATCACAGGCATTCACCCTCAACGGCGCCGCCGGCTTTGATTTCGTCAACCAGAATGTCCGCTTCGGCGGCCTGCAACTGTCGCAGGATCGCCTGCGTGTGGTCTATGCCCGGCTCGACAGCGATATTGTCGACATGCGCGGCGTCGGCCCCGGCGGCACCACCGGCTGGCACCTCAACGGCAGCCTCGAACTGCGGCAGGGCGTCAGCATCTTCGACGCCAGCCCCAATTGCCTCGCCAGCCCGTTGAACTGCACCGGCAGTGCAGTGCCGCCCAGCCTCGTCGATGGCAACCCGACCGCCACGGTGCTGCGCTTCACCGGCCTCGCCGAATGGCGTTTCGCCCGCAACATCACGCTGGCGGTGATGCCGCGCGCCCAGGTTTCGTCGGCGGCCCTGTTCTCCTTCGAACAATTCGCCGCCGGCAATTACACCATCGGTCGCGGCTATGATCCAGGCACGCTGGTGGGGGACAGCGGCGTCGGTTTCTCGACCGAAGTGCGCGTTGATCGCTTTGGCCTCATCCCCGAACAACAGGTCGGGGTGCAGCCCTATGGCTTTGTCGATACGCAATGGGTGTGGAACCGCAATACCCTGCCCGGCATCGATCCGTTGCAGGTCACGTCGGTCGGTGCCGGCGCGCGCTTCGGCTGGGCTGACAAGGCACGGCTGGACCTGACGCTCGCCGTGCCACTGCGCGATGCCGGCCGCGTCCAAAGCGGCGACGTCCGCCTGTTGATGTCGCTCACCATGCGGCTTGTACCCTGGGGGATCCGCTGATGCGCCACAGCCCTGCCCGTCGATCGCTTGCCCTGCATTCCTCGCGCGCTGCGCTGGCGGCGATGCTGGTGGCGCAGCCGCTGGCTCAGGCGCCGTTGCTGGCGCAGGCCTTTCAAGGGTCGGCGTCAATCGGTGGCGGGTCGGCGTCCATCATCCGCAGCACCGGGCTGGATATCATCACGACGTTTGAACAGCAGACGACGATCAACTGGCGGCCGAACGATATCGGCGTCGGCGGCGGCGCGATCAATTTCCTGCCCAGCGGCACGGCTGCGATCTTCAACAGCGAGCTGGGCTCGCAAACGCCGGTCACCATCCTCAACCGCATCATCGCCGCTGATCCATCGCGCAGCATCGCCTTCAATGGCGCCGTCAGCAGCGACCCCAATGTCGCGGTGTGGTTCTATGCACCGGGCGGTCTGTTGATCGGCAAAAGTGCGACGTTCAATGTCGCCAGCTTGTTGCTGACCGCAAATGACCCTGTGGTTGTCGGCGGTTATGGCGAATTCCTCAATCCCGATGGCAGCTTTGCGTTGCGGGCCGCCGCCGGCAGTACGGCAGGGGTGGTGATCGAATCGGGCGTCGCGATCAATGCGCCAGACCCCGGCAGCTATGTCATCGCCGTTGCCCCGCGCATCGTTCAATCCGGCACCGTCACCGTCAACGGCTCCGCGGCCTATGTCGCGGGCGAAGCGGTGGATTTCAAACTGAACGCCGGGCTGTTCGATATCACCACCAGCATCGGCACCGATGCCCCCGATGCCATCACCCACACCGGTACCACCACCGGCCCGGCGGCAAGCCAGGGCGCCAATCATCGCATCTACCTTGTCGCGGTGCCCAAGAATGACGCCATCACCATGCTTATCGGCGGCACTCTGGGCTTTGATGTTGCCGGGGCTGCGGATGTGGTCGGCAACGCCATCATCCTGTCCGCCGGCCATGATATCATTGCCTCCCCCTTCGATCCCGGCTTTTCCGAAACCGCGATCAACGCCACGCCCGCCGACATCAGCATCGATGCCGGCACCTACACCTCGGCGGTCTGGGGCCGCGCCAGCAGCGATGCCACCGCCCAGACGCTTGGCGGCAATGCCAGCTTTGCGTCCGACCTCTCCCTCGAAGGGCTATCGAGCGCCACCATCGGCGCACGCGGTGGCTTCACTCTCGCCATCGCCGGCAACGCGCTGGCCAGCGCCGACGCCAGATCGCCAAATGTGCGTGATGGTGCCAGCCGCAACGCCGGCACCGCGCGCATCGTCGCCGATTCCGCCAGCACGCTGGCCATCACCGGCAACGCCACCGCCCGCGCAGTCGGGGTCGGCAATGATGATGCCGTCGGGCTTGGGCTTGGCGGCTCCGGCACCGGCGGCTCGGCACAGATAGTGTCGGTGGGCGCCGGCGTGGTGACCATCGGATCAAACGCCTTTGTCGATGCGTCCGGCGTCGGCGGCACCACCGATTCCGGTCAGGCCGGCACCGGCACTGCCGGTATCGGCCTGATCTCCGCCGATGCCAAAAGCAGCCTGACCATCACCGGCCGCGCCGATGCTGTCGCAGATGGCTTTGGCGGCCGCGGCACGTCGTCGATCCTTGCCGGCAACGGTATCGGCGGCACGTTCACTGTCACTGCCGACGCCGGCAGCACCATCAGCATCGGCGATGCGCTGGCAATATCGGTCAATGGCGCCTCCGGTGGCTCGGGCTTCCTCGATGGCAGCAACGGCGCCACCGGCACCGGCGGCACTGGTCAGATTATCGCCGGTACCAACGGCAAGGTGTTGGTTTCCGGCGGTGTGGCGATCGCGGCCAATGGCTATGGCGGTCAATTGCCGGGCAGCAGCGCCACAGGTGGCCTTGCCGCGATTTCCACCGCCGGGTCCGGCGGCGAAGTCCGCATCGGCGGCACTGTCGTCGACCTGTTCGCCAACGCCTTTGGCGGCAACGGCGATGCCAGTGATTTTGGTGGCGGCAATGCCTTTGGCGGTACGGTTCAGATATTGGCAGACGGCGGCACCGTGCGCACCACCGCCAGCGTAGGCAGCGTGACCCTCGACGCCAGCGCCTTTGGCGGCGAAGGCACGATCGGCGGCAACGCCGTCGGCGGCAAGGTGGTGCTGCGCGCCGACAATGGCGGCACCTTCGACACCGCGCTCAACACCGCGTTGATTGCCCGCACCGTCGGCGGCAATGGCTTTGTCGATAATGGCGGTTCCGCCTTTGGCGCCGCCCGCGCCAATGATTCGGCGGTTCTTATCGCCTCCGGCCCCGGCCCCGCCGCCACTTTGCGCTTTGGCAAGACCCTGTTGCTCGATGCCAGCGCTCTGGGCGGTCGCGGCGCGATGTCCGGCGGCCCCGATGGCGATGGCGGCAATGCCGGCGGCGGCAAAACCGCGATCCAGATTGAATCCGGCACGATAGTCGTGGCCGGCAGCCTGACGGCGAACAGCAGCGCCCGCGGCGGCTTTGGCGTCAACGGTGGCGATGCGACCGGCGCCAGCAATGAATTCGCCGTCCGCAATGCGTCCGCAACCATCACCGCCAACGCCGCGGCCGACGCCAGCGCCGAAGGCGGCGACGCGCAAAACAGCGGCGGCGGCAATGTCGGCAATGCCACCGGCGGCACCATCGACTGGTTCGCACAGGGTGATGCCAACACGCGCGGCATTCTCACCGCCAATGGCATCATCCTCAATTCCGGCGCCCGCGGCGGCAATGGTGGCAATGGCGGTGGGGTGGACAGGCCGGGCGGCAATGGCGGCAACGCGCGGGCCGCCGGCAACCCCGGTACCAACGCCACCGGCATCTTCCTCGCCGCCCGCGGCATCAATGCCGAACTCACCACCACCTTCACTTCGGCGCAGGGGGATGCAAACGGCGGCAGCGGCGGCATCGGCGGGCAAAACAACGCCACCGGTCCCAATGGCGGCACTGGCGGCAATGCCGTCGGCGCCTTTCTCAACATCGGCACCACATCGGGCCCGGTGGGTGCAGCGACGATCACCACCACCGCCAACCTTGGCCAGGTCGGCATCACTGTCTCGGCCCAGGGCGGCGGCGGTGGCATAGGCGGCAATGGCCAGACGACCGGCCTTGGCGGTCGCGGAGGCGATGCAACCGGCGGCACCGCCGTTCTGCTGGCGCGTGGCTCGTCGCTGACAACGGGAGATGTCAACCTGTTTGCCTCGGCAAGTGGCGGCAGCGGCGGCAATGGCTATGGCACCACGCTCGATGCCGGCGGCGGCAACGCCATCGGCGGCGAAGCCGGGGTTCTCGCCACCCCGCATGCCATCAGCGCCAATCCGGTGACGGCAAAGATTGCCAGCCTGTCGGTCAGCGCCGATGCGCGCGGCGGCGATTCGCAAGGGATTGCCGGCAATGCCATCGGCGGATCGGCGTTCCTCACCTTGTCACAGCATGGCGCCCCCGCGCCATCGGCACCGAACACTGGCAATCTGGCGGTGTCCGGCTCGGTCAGTCTTTCGGCCAATGCCAGCGGCGGCCGCCCGCAAAGACTTGGTGCGACCGGCGGCAATGCCCTTGGCGGCAGTGCTACGGTCACTTCGGTCGCCGGGGCCGTCCTGCTCGATGGCGGGGTCTTGGCGCAGGCTGAAGGCTTTGGCGGCAGCGGCGCCAACGATACCACGCCAGGCAATGGCAGCGGCGGCAGCGCCGGGCTGTTTTTCGATGGCGGCACGACAATCATCAACGGCAACCAGATTGTCTTCAGCGCCAATGCGTTTGCCGGTGCAGCCCGCGCCGGCACGATTCGCATCGAAGGCGGCAGCGGCGGCGGCACCGCCAGTCTCAATGCCGATGTCACGCTCAACGCCAATGCCGATGGCGCCGGCGCGCCCGGCCTCACCGTCACCGGCGGCACCATCAATGTACAGACGGCGGCGGGCGCCGCGCTGGCCTTTGGCTTTGATGTCCAGGCGACAGCCGCCGCGCGCGTCAACAATTATGACGCGCCGGTGATCGCCAATGGCTTTGGCGGCACCATTACCGTCACCAGTGGCGGCACCATCGATTTTGCCGGGCTTCTGGCGCTTGATGCGAGCGGCAGCGGTGCCGTCCGGACGAACTCCGGAACCAACGGCACTGGCGGCAACGTCACGGTCAACGCCAATGGTGGCGCCATCAACGCCGTCGACATCAGCCTTTTTGCCCAGGGCATTGGCGGATCATCGGAAACCGAAACCGGCGGTGCCGGTTTTGGCGGCGCCGTCGAACTCCGCGCCGAAAATGCCGGAAAAATCATCACCACCGGCCTGGTCGGTCTCAATGCCGCCGGGCGTTCCGGCAGCGGCGAAGGCGGCGGCGCGGCGACGGGCGGCAAGGCACTCGTCCACGCCATCGGCACCGGCGCACAGATCGAATCCCGCGCTGTCGGCCAACGGTTCGAAGTCGTCGCAGACGCGTTCGCCGCCAGCGGTGGCACACTGGGCGGCGGCGCAGCCAGCGGCGGTACGGCGCGGGTGGAGGCCAGCGGCGGCGCTGTCATCGTCATCGCCGATGCACTGCGGGTTTCGGCCTTTGCCGTTGGCGGCGCATCCAACCTCAATGGCGCCAATGGTATCGGCGGCACGACCGAATTGATCAGCGGCGGCCTGCTGGACATCGGCGGCGACGTCGAACTTGATGCCAATGGCTTTGGCGGCAATCTGCTCAGCATCGATACGGCGTTTGTCGGCGGGGTTGGCACCGGCGGCACCGCCTCGGTGATCGGCGACGCCGGCCGCATCGTCATCGATGGCACGCTGGTCTCTGCCGCACGCGGTTTTGGCGGCTCGCGATATGAAAACAGCGGCATCACCGGCATCGGCAATGGCGGCGCCGGGTCCGGCGGCACGGCGCAAATCATCTCGCGCAACACCGGCAGCATCGATCTTGTCGGCGCTCTCGATCTTTCCGCCTCGGCCACCGCCGGCATCGGCGCCGATGATATCAACACCGGCGGCAGCATCGGAGGCACCGCCACCGGCGGCACGGCCCAGGTCCTCGCCGGCACTGGCAGCATAAAATTTGGCGCCGCCGCCGGGCTCTCCGCCGCGGCCTCGGGCGGTGCTGGCGGCACCGGCGGCAATGCGCTCGGCGGCACGGCAACTTTGGGCGCCAATGGCGGCGCACTTGGCGTCACCGGCGCCACCGCGCTCGATGCCAGCGCCGTCGCCGGCAATGCAGCTTCAGCCCTTGGCCGCACCAGCGGCAATGGCGGCAATGCCCAGGGCGGCCGCGCCGAAATGGCGATTGTCGATGCGCTGGGCATCAGCAGCATCAGCGCGGCCGACGCACTTCTCAACGCCAGCGGCGTCGGCGGCCGCGGCAGCGATGGCGCAACCGGCTTTGCGGCTGGCGCCGGTGGCAGCGGCAGCGGCGGCATCGCCAACAGCGGCGCGGCAAGCAGCGGCGGCAATCTCGTCGTTGGCGCCATGGTTCAGGATGCGTCCGGCCGCGGCGGCACTGGCGGCAACGGCCCTGGCACCACCAGCGCCGAAACCGGTGGTGCCGGCGGCCTTGGCCGTGGCGGCACCGCCAGCGCCGGAACCGGAACATTGGCCAGCGCCAGCACCGGCAGCTTCGGCTGGGCCAGCCTTGATCTGTCGGCCAATGGCACCGGCGGTAATGGCGGCACCGGCGGCGTCGCACCCGGCGGCGCGGCGGGCGCGGGGCAGGGGGGGCTTGCGGCGCTTGTCGCCAATGGCGGCGCGGTCACCATCACGGCTGCATCGCGGATCGCCGCCAATGGCAGCGGCGGCAATGGCGGCACTGGCACCGGCATCGGCGCCGGCGGTAATGGCACCGGCGGCGTGATCATCGCCGCCGCCACCCCGCATTCGGTTGCCGGCAACAACAGCAGCGTCACCGGCGCCGGCCTCACCGGCACCGCCAATGGCATCGCCGGCACTGGCGGCACAACCGGCAACAGCTTTTATGGCCGTGTCGCCCTTGGTGCCACCAACGGCGCAGTGCGCTTTGCCAGTGCCGATATGCGCGCCACGGGCGCCGCTGCCCCGGCAGGAGCACAAGCCTCGGCACTTTCGGCGGTCTCGGGCAGCATCGACATCACCGGCAATCTGGCCATCGAAACCCCCGGCAATCTCGCGCTCACCACCGACAGCGGCACCATCAACGCCGGTGGCGCCTTCGCGGCCACCGCCGGCGGTGCAATCCTGCGCAGCATATCCGGCACCGGACCCGCCGTGCCCGGCACCGTTACGGCCAATAACATCACCCTCAAGGCCGCAACCGGCATCGACGCCCCGTCGAACTTTGTCGCGTCCACCACCCTGTTCGTTACCAGCGACACCGGCCCGATTACACTCGGCAACCTCACTGCCGGCGATCCGCTGTCGATCGATGCCATCGGCGCACTGCTCGTCGGCAATGTTGCCGGCGGTGCGGATGTCACCCTCCTCTCCGACGCCACGGTCGCCACCGGCAACATCCGCACCGAACAGAAACTCCGCGTCGAAGCCGGCGGCGCCATCACCGCTGGCGCCCTCAGCGCCGGCAATTCGGTGCTGCTGCGCTCCGGCCCCGGCCTTGCCGATATCAGCACGGGCGCCATCGACTCCGGCATCCTGCGGCCCTCCACAGATCCGCTCGCCACCGGCGCCATTCATGTCGATGCCACCGGCTCCGTCGCCACCGGCACCCTCACGGCGCGCGGCCCCGCTGCTGCCATTGCCCGTGCCGGCACCGTCACCACCGGCGCGATCGTCGCTGGCCCCGCCGTCGTGCTGCTCGGCGGCGCCGGCGTCTCGGCGGCCGGCATCACCACCGCCGCCACCGGCACCAGCTTTGTCGCGTCTTCATCACAGGCCGGGCTGATTGCCGAATCCGCGGGCATTTTTGATTACTCGGCGCTGCTCGCGGCATCCCCTGCGCGCGTCGCCGGCAATGTCCTCATATCGGACCCGGTCACCACCGGCACGCTCACCGCCGCTGCCACTGGCACCATCACCACCACCGCTACCATCCTCGCTGCCACCGGCGTCCGCCTCGATGCCGGGCGCCTGCTGCTCGCCGATGTCACGTCGGCCGGCTTCCTCACGCTCATCACCGATACCGATCTCACCATCGGCAACGTCCGCGCCGAAGACGATGTCGTACTCACCGCCACCGGCGACATTCTGGCCGGCAACGTCAGCGCCGGCGACAGCGTGTTCATCACCGCCCGCCGCGCCAATGGCCTTGGCGGCACCAGCACCACCGGCGCCATCGATGCCGGCATCCTGCGCCCTTCCGCCGCTCCCGGTGCCGTCTTCGGCATCGCCATTAATGCCCAGGGTCCGGTCACGACCGGCGCCATCACCGCGCTCGGCGCCGTCGGCGTCGTGGCACGCGGCGCGGCGCTGCAAACCGGCAACATCGATGCCGGGGCTTCGATCGCGCTCCTCGCCGGCACTGGCGTCACCACCGGCAATCTCGATACCGCCGCCACCACGTCGATCCTCATCGCGTCCGACTCCATGGCCTCGCTCATCGTCCCCGATGCCAATGGCAACCCCGATTACACCGCATTGTTTGCCGCCACACCCGTTCGCCTCGGCGGCAACATCGCCCTTGCCGACATCGATACCGGTACATTCCAGGCCGCAGCCACCGGTGATTTCACCGCCAACGGCAGCCTCTTCGCCGCCCAGTCGCTGGCCATCGATGTCGCCGGCCGGGCGACCTTCAATCGCCTCGTCGACGCCCCGGTCATCATCGTGCGGTCGTCCGATCTCGCCATCGGTGCCGGCTTTGGCGGCGCCCAAACCACCAGCATCGGCTTCGATATCGACGCTAGCACCGGCTCGATTTCCCTCGGCGACACCGGCTGCGATTGTGATTGGGACCTTGGCAATGCCGAATTCGCTCGTCTCAGTGCGAAAACCATCACCATCACCGCACCGTCTCGGCCACCACAGATTACCATCGGAACCCTGACCCTCACCGGCACCGGCAGCGCTCTTCCGGCCACCGCCAACACCATCATCGTCACCACGCCGGGCAGCATCCGTGTCACCGGTGCCATCGCCATGGCAGGTGCCGGCGCCGCCGATACGCTGCGCCTGGCCACCGGTGAACGACTGGAGATTGTCACAGACGCCGGTGGCCGCATCGGGCTCACCAATGGCGCGCAACTCTCCGGCATCCTTGATCTCGCCGCCACCAGCCTGTGGGTCGGCACCGCCAATCTGCTCGGACAACTGGCCCAGGACGTCAATTTCGCCGGTCGTGATGCGCTTCTGGCCTTGCCGGCAACCACCCCCGATCTCGTCGGCGCGCTCGCTTCCGGCCGCATCACTGTGGCGGCAAAGGACAATTTCCTCATCCAGAACAGCGGCGACGCCGCGCAACGCGCCGGGTTTAGCGGCAGCAGCGTCGTTGTCACCGCCGCCGGGCTTGCCCCGCTCGACATGGTCATCAACGGCCGCATCATCGATGGCAATGGCACCAGCTTCACCAACGAAACAACACTGGCGCAATTGACACTGGTCGGCGGCAATGTCGGCTTTTCCGCCACATCGAGCGTCAATGCCTGCCTGGTGACCGGCACGCCTTGCACACCGACGCCGACGCCGACGCCGACACCGACGCCCACGCCCACGCCCACGCCGACACCCACACCAACCCCAACACCGACGCCAACACCGACGCCGACACCCACACCAACCCCAACACCAACCCCAACGCCGACACCCACCCCCACGCCCACCCCAACCCCAACCCCGTCCCCCCGTGACCCCGTCCTCACCAACATCACCGTCAATCTCGTCGCGCTCAGCGCCCTCGAACAGGCTCAACTCGATGCCGCCGAAGCCGCCGCCCGCGCCGCTGCCGACAAAACGCCCCAGATCCGCATCGATCGGCTCATCGGTCTCGATCCCGCCGATCCCGATGCGCTTGTCACCGATCCGGTCACCGGCGGCGGCAAT
>JANPEP010000145.1:0-2076 GCA_031422995.1 Polymorphobacter sp.
GGGGTTGCAGGCGGCGAGCCCGAATGGCGGGACGTTGCAGGATCTGGCCAAGGCGGTGCTGGAGATCGCCGATGCTGGCCTGGCGCGGCGGGCGCGGCTGAACCGGATGGGCGATACCGAGCAGGGCTTCCTCAACCCGCTTCGCGAGATTGCCGCCAGTGGCATGACCAATGCCGACCGGATGCTGGCGTTGTATGAGGGTGCCTGGGGCGGCGATGTTTCGAAGGTGTATGCGGCGGAGAGCTATTGAAGTTGCCATTTGGCAGTATTTTTGTTATGTGATGCCATATGGCCACCCAAATGCTGTTGCGACCTGTCGATACGACGCCGCCGGCGTTCAGCCCCGAGCCGCTGAGCGACGCCGAAGCGGGCGCGATGCTGCGGGCCGCGCTGGTGCTGTTCGGCAAATGGGGGTTGACCGATGAGCAGGCGGCGCTGCTGCTCGATCTGCCGGTGCGGACACATCGGCGGTGGAAGGCCGGAGAGGCGGGGCGCATTGATCGCGACATGCGAGCGCGGCTTTCGAATTTGATGGGCATCCACAAGGCGCTGCGCCTGATCTTTCGAGAGGCAGAGCGCGGTTATCGCTGGATCAAGGCGCCCAATGATGCGTTCGGCGGGGCGTCGGCATTGGCGGTGATGCTGGGTGGGGAGTTGACCGACCTGATGCGGGTGCGGCGCTACCTGGATGCGGAGCGCGGCGGCTGGTGATTCCGGCGTCGGTTCGGGTCGATTGGCCGGCCGCTGTTCGCATCATCCGTAGCATTCACCCGCCGATCGACCTGTTCGAGGATATCGCCGATCCAGCGGACTGGCCGTTGCTGTTGGCGGCCGAGGCCAAGACCAACCCGCGGTTGATGGTGGGGCTGGGGCAACTCGACTTGGTGCCCGAGGCACGGCGGGCCGGCGGGCCGGGGGCGTCGTGGTTGATGGCGCCGTTCGTGCACGCCAGCGCCGATCGGCCCGGGCGGTTCCATGATGGCCGCTTTGGCGCGCTGTATGCCGGTGACCGGTTCGAAGTGGCGTTGTTCGAAACGGTGCACCACCATGGTCGGTTCATGGCGGCGACGCGCGAGGCGCCGGGGTGGACGTCGCAGTTTCGCGAACTGGTGATGGCAGTGGGGGCGACGCTGGCCGATCTGCGCGGAGGCGGGTTTGCGCCGTTGCTCGACCCTGACGACCATGGCGCAGGGCAGCAGCTGGCGAGGGAGTTGCGCGAGGGTGGCGCCGATGGCCTGGTCTATCCGAGCGTGCGGTATCCGGCGGGCGAGGCGGTGGCGCTGTTCTATCCCGATCTGGCGCAGGCACCGGTGCAGGGGCGGCACCTCGATTATCACTGGGATGGCGTGCGGGTCGACCTGTACCGTGACGCCGGGTCGGGGCAGGTGTTCCGGATCGGGTGCGTTTGACTACAGCCCGCGCCGCGCCGCCGCATAGAGCGCGATGGCGCCGGCGTTGGAGACGTTGAGGCTTTCCATCGCGGCGCTGATCGGCAGTTTGGCAAGTTGGTCGCAGCGTTCGCGGGTGAGGGCGCGCATGCCTTCGCCTTCGGCACCGAGGACGAGGCAGGGTTGCGTTTTGGCCATGGCGGTTTCGAGGTCCGCATCCGCCGTGCCATCGAGGCCGATGCGCCAGAAGCCGGCCTCGCCGATTTCATCAAGGGCGCGGGCGAGGTTGACGACGCGGGACCAGGGCAGGGTTTCGAGTGCACCCGAGGCTGAGCGGGCAAGGACGCCCGATTCGCCCGGCGCGTGGCGGTCCTGCGTGACCAGTGCGCGGGCGTTGAAGGCGGCGGCGGAGCGCATGATGGCGCCGACGTTATGGGGGTCGGTGACTTGGTCGAGGACGATGATCGGGCGGTTTTCACCGTCGGTTTGCGCATCGGCGAGGATATCGCCGAGCCAGACCGATTCCAGGGGTTCGACTTCGAGGACAAAGCCCTGGTGCGGGGCGTCGGGGGGGCAGAGGCGACCCAGATCATGATCGTCACCGAACTGGACGTTGAGGCCCTTGGGAATGACGACGATTTTTGCCGTTGCCGGCGTCAGGTATAGCTTGCGAAACACCCGTTCGGGG
>JANPEP010000146.1:0-3261 GCA_031422995.1 Polymorphobacter sp.
GCCAAGTTGCGGGATTCGCTGCTGGCGGATCGGTGGTCGGCTTCGGCGCCGGGGGGGCGGTTTGCCTATGCCAATTTGAACTATGGCGTGATTGGCACGGTGATGGAGGCGGCGACGGGCGAGCGGTTCGACCGGTTGATGACGCGGCTGGTGCTGGCGCCGCTGGGGATCGATGCGGGGTATAACTGGAGTGGGGCGAGCGATGCGGCGGTTGGGGCCGCGGGGGTGCTGTATCGGTCGGGGGTGGACGAGACCGACTGGCATCCGGGTGGGGCGTGGGTGGCGCAGATTGACGATATGCGGGGCGTGCGGCCGGGCGGTGGACGACACCTATCATGGGCAGATGCTGTGTCATGGGCCGGGGCTGCAGTGTTTTTCGGGGGTGGGTGACGAGGTGTTGTGGGGGCATTTCGGGGAGGCGTATGGGTTGTTGAGTGGGCTTTGGGTGGACCGCAAGCAGGGGCGCGTGCTGGTGTATGTGATGACGGGGACCAAGGACGATCCGATGCTGGGGGCGCGGACGACGGCGATCAGTGGGATCGAAGAGCAATTGCTGTTGGAACTGGCGGCGACGCCGGTGCGGCGGTAAGGTTGTGCAGTTGTTTCGGGGAGAGACGCGATGATCGGTTATGCGATGTACGGGACCAATGATGCCGCCAGGGCGCATGGGTTTTATGATGCGGTGCTGGGATCGGTGGGGATTGGCCGGTTGATGGAATTTCCAACGGGCGCGGTGGCCTATGGCGTGGCGTGGGACAAGCCGATGTTGGCGATTGGCGCGCCTTATGATGGCAAGCCGGCGAGTGTGGGGAATGGGGCGATGATGTCGCTGGTGTTTGATGCGCGCGCCAAGGTGGATGCGATTCATGCGGCGGCGATGGCTGCGGGGGCGGCCGATGAGGGCGCGCCGGGGGTGCGCGGCGAGGAAGGGCCGCAGGCGTTTTATGGCGGGTATTTTCGGGATTTGGACGGCAACAAGCTGTGTGCGTTTTGTGTGGGGCCGGCCTGAGCAATCTTGATCTGGTAGTCGCCGAGGTTCGGGCGCGGGATCGCGATCGGTATCTGAGCGTGCTGTACGCGCCCGAGGGTGTGCGGCCGGCGTTGTTTGCGTTGCATGGGCTGGACCTGGAATTGGGGGCGGTTGTCGCGGGGACGACGGAGCCGATGATCGGGGAGATCCGGCTGGCGTGGTGGCGCGAGGCGTTGCTGGGGCTGGATGCGGGGGTGGTGCCGGCGCAGCCGTTGTTGGCGGTGTTGGCAGATGCGGTGGTGCCGATGGGCGTTTCGGGGACGGAGCTGGCGGATCTTGAGGATCGCTGGGTCGGGTTGATCGGGAGTGACGATGTGCCGGAGGCGCATATCGCGGGGGGTGGTTTGTTGTTTGCGCTGATGGCGCGAGTTTTGGGTGGGGATGAGGCGTTGGCGCGGCGGATGGGCGCGGTGTGGGTGACGGGGGAGGACGCGGTGTTGCCGCGTGTCCCCGCGGCGTTGCGGGGGTTGCTGGGGCTGGTGCGGTTGGCGCAGCGCGATGCGCGGCGGGTGGGGTTGCCGCGGGAGGTTCGGGGGAACCTCGCCCGGCAATGGCGGCTGTTGATGGCGATTGCCTTTGGCCGGTGAAGGCGGCACGGTGAGTGCGGGGTCGTAACGGGTTGAAAGGGCAGGGGGATGCGGCGGTTCCTGGCGTTGGGCGTGGCGTTGCTGGCGCTGGTTGCGGCGGGGTTTTTGTGGACGCGCGACCGGCCGGTGGCGGTGGCGGCGGTGGCCTTGCCGGTGGCGGAGGCCGATGAGCCCGGGGTGGCCCTGGTGGCGCCGGTTTCGAGCGTGACGCCGGAGCAGCGCGAGGCGCGGCGGTTTGCGCGCTATGACAAGGACAAGGATGGCCGGGTGGAGCGGGAGGAGTATCTCGCCACGAGGAAGAAGGCGTTTGCCAGGCTGGATTCGGATGGCGACGGGCGGTTGGGGTTTGACGAATATGCGGCGGCGACGGTGAAGAAGTTCGGGCGGGCCGACCGGGATGGCGATGGCGGGCTGGCCGCGGAGGAGTTTGTGGCGACGGCGGCGAAGCGGGCGCAAAAGCCGGCGTGTGTGTGCGAAGGCGCGCGGTAACGAGACGGGGTTGGTGGTGACCGGGGGCGGAATGCAAAACGCCCGCGCCACGATGGTGGCGCGGGCGTTTGCGTAACGGGTGTTGCCGGATCAGGCGGTGGCGAGTGCCCGGCGGCGGCGCAGGATGGCGCCCGTGAGGCCGAAGCCGGTGATGAGCATGACCCAGACGCCGGGTTCCGGAAGCGCTTCGATGCTGTTGGTGACGAATTCAACGCGAACCCCGGTGGGGTTTCCGGTGGCGCCGGTTGCGTTCCGGGTTTTGAAGGTAATGGTGTTGAGGCCTGCGACAAAACCGCCGGCCGAACTGAAATTGCTCCAGGTCGTGAAGCTGCCGACGGGGGCCGTAATCTGGGTGGAATTGAGGAAGATCGACACCATCGAGTTGTCCGTCAGGAACCGGCCAGTGAATTTGCCAGTGGTGGGAATCAACTTTGGCGTCAGGGTGAACTGCAGCGAATAGGTGTAATCCCCCGGGGCGATATTTATGTGCGATACTGTCGGCGTCAACCAGCGCGAGACGGTGGTATTCGCCAGCCATGGCCCGATCGGGAAGCTGGCGTTGCGGACGCCGGTATAGGCATTGCCGAGAGTGATGCCGGTTGGCGCTGCCGTCAGCTTGTAATGCGAATCGATGGCATTGTTGCCCAGTGTCACGTTGCTGCCATCGACGCCGGTGTTGAACAGACCCTTTATTGGCACGACGACGGTTGCCGTGGCGGCGCTGCCCAGGCTGGCAGCGAAGGTGAACGCGATGATCGTGGCAGAGAGGCGCATTGTGAAGTTGACCCTGTTTTTGGCGACTTTGGAGTACGACGAAAGCGTTGCAAGAAACGTACCAACAATTCAACAGTTTGATATTGTTGGACGAAATATTTCGCCAATTACCAATGTGTAAAATCTACCGACACCTGGCGTGATTGAAACCGGCGCGTGTGCCGATTTTGAAGCCGTGCTGCCTATCGCTTCGCGCTGCTGGCGGCGATCCATTCGTCGACGCGGCGTTCGAGGATCGACAGGGGTTGCGAGCCCGAGGCGATCAGCAGGTCGTGGAAGCCCTTGATGTCGAATTTCGGGCCGAGCGCTGCTTCGGCCTTTTTGCGTTGCTCCATGATCTTGAGCATGCCGATCTTGTAGCCGGTGGCTTGGCCGGGGAGC
>JANPEP010000147.1:0-2400 GCA_031422995.1 Polymorphobacter sp.
TGCCCTCAAGCTCGACGTCGACATCGTCGCCGCCAGCAGCCTCGCCGCCGGCCATAAAACCCTCGTCCCCGAACTCATCGCCGCCCTCAAACAATCGGGCCGCCCCGACATCCGCGTCATCGCCGGCGGCGTCATCCCGGCCCAGGACTATGAATTCCTGCGCGAAATCGGCACCGCCGCCATCTTCGGCCCCGGCACCAACATCGTCGAATCCGCCGCCGAACTCCTCCGCCTGCTCGGCCACAACCTACCTCCCGCCGGCGAATCGCTGGCGGCGGAATAAAATGTCCTTCGACGTCGACCACATCGAATCCCTGCTCCAGGCCGCCGCCGCCCAGCGCGACACCTTCAGCTATTCCGAACTCCTGCAACTCCTCGGCATGGGCTTCTCCCGCCCGAAAATGCGCGCCCTCTGCGCCGTTCTCGACACTATCGACGATCGCGCCGCAGCCGCAGGTCAACCCGAACTTGCCGCGCTGGTGGTGCGCGAATCCGATTGCCTCCCTGGCCAGGGCTGGTGGGTCGGCCGCCTTGACTATGCCGGCGCCTTCGAAGGCGCCCCTGCCCGCAAATACCTCCTCGTCGTCCAGCGCCGCGCCTTCGACTATTGGCAAAAGCATCAACCGACGTTATAACGCTCGTATTAACATCGGAATGCGAGCCATGCAGCACCTCAAGATCACCGCCATCGGCAACAGCGCCGGCATCATCCTGCCCAAGGAAGTCCTGGTGCGCCTAAAGGTGGACAAGGGCGACTCGCTGTTCCTCGTAGAAACCCCCGAAGGCTATCGCATCACCCCGCACGATCCCGTGTTCGAGGAGCAGATGACCGTCGCCCGCCGCATCATGAAGGAGCGCCGCGCCGTCCTGCGCGAGCTGGCGAAATGACCGACTGGACATGGGTGGACGCCGGCGTCGCGCTGGCGATCCACGACGAGCAGCTCGCCGAACATGGCGGCGCCTCCGGTGTGCGCGACGGTGGCGCCTTTGAATCGGCCATGGCGCGTCCGGTCAATCTCGCGGCTTATGGCGAACCTGACGCATCGGCGCTGGCCGCATCCTATGCGTTTGGGCTCGCGCGCAACCACGCCTTTGTCGATGGCAACAAGCGCACGGCCTATGTAGTGGCCGAAATTTTCCTGGCGCTGAACGGCATCAAGCTGACCTCAAGCGATGCCGAGGGCATCCTTACGTTCGTCGCCCTCGCCGCCGGCGACCTCACCGAGGACGCCCTCGCCGACTGGTTCCGCGCGAATATCCGCCCCGCCTGATCCCGCCTCAATGCCGCGGCACCCGCCCGCGGATCAAATCCAGCCCTGCCTTGATCGCCGCAAACCGCGCATCGACCCCCGATTCAAACTCCGTATCCGTAAAGATATACGCCCAATCACCCTCGATGCCCTCCCGCACCAATTCTCCCACATACAACGGGTCGATGCCCTGCGCGATCGCTGCCGCCGCCATCCGAGCAAATTCCGAAACATCGCCGTCTTCCGGCGCCGCTTCCACCGCCCCCGCCAGCCGCTCGGGCACGTTGCGCACCGCATCCATTATCCGCGTCCGGATGAACCCCGGACAAAGCACCGACACCCCGATGCCCTTCTCCGCCAAAGGCACGCGCAGCCCTTCGGACAACGCCACCACCCCATATTTCGTCACATTATACGCCGGCGCCACCGCCGCCACCAATCCCGCCATCGAAGCCGTGGAGACAATCTGCCCCCCCTCGCCATGCCGCTCCATCAACGGACCGAAAATCTCGATTCCCCATATCACCGACATCAGATTGACCCCGATCGTCCAGTCCCAGCTGGCGTCGGTCCATTGCCCATAGCCGCCCCCACCGCCCACCCCGGCGTTGTTGACCAAAATATGCACCTTGCCATAACGCGCGATCGTCACCTCCGCCGCCGCTTGCAATTCCGCCTTCAACGACACATCGGCCCGCACCCCTGCCACATCGGCATTGGTCGCCTGCAACCCGGCAACCGCCGCCGCCAGCGCTTCCTCCTCGATGTCGCACATCATCACCTTCACGCCCGCCTGCGCCAGCGCCGTGGCAATCCCCAGCCCGATGCCCGATGCCGCCCCCGTCACAAACGCCGTCTTGCCCACCAAATCGCGCATGGCCGTCTCCCCTTTTGCCCAATTCATGCCCCGCCACCCCGCCCCATGCAACACGGCCTTGCGTTCCCCGCCCCCAGCCGCGATGCCGGCTGCCATGCCCGCCGCCTTCTCCGTCGCCTCCCTGGCGCCCTTCCGCGGCGGCCGCGGAGCCTTGCGGCTCGGCCTCGGCGCGCTCCCGGAAGCCGATTGGCTCCACCGCGGCCCCGGCCTCGCCGCCCGCCTCGCCGCAAAGCCTCCCATCTTCGCCACCGCCCCCGAAAGCCTCCTCATCCT
>JANPEP010000148.1:0-2236 GCA_031422995.1 Polymorphobacter sp.
GCGACGCGCAGGCGACGGCGCCGTTCGCGCGCGAGGCCGGAGATGGCGTAAACTGGCGCCGCGCCGAAACCGGCGAAAAGGGCGAGATCGTCATCGCCTCGCCCTATCCCTATCTGGCGCGCACTGTCTGGGGTGATCCCAACAACTTCAATGTTTTGAACGGCAGTGTTGACAGCGCATGGAAAGGCGATGGCGACCGCTGGGACAGTGGTTACTGGCGGCGCTGGCGCGGTGTCTGGGCCTATACCCAAGGCGATTTCGCCGTCCGTCATGCCGATGAGGGCTTTTCGCTGCACGGGCGTTCGGATGACGTGATCAACGTTTCGGGCCACCGCATGGGCACCGAGGAAATCGAAGGCGCGATTCTGCGTGACAAGCAGCTCGATCCCGATTCGCCGCTCGGCAACGTCCTTGTCGTCGGCGCGCCGCATCGCGAAAAGGGGCTGACGCCGATTGCGTTTGTCACCGCATCGCCGGGCCAGACGCTGACCCGCGACGATTATCGCCGCCTGTCCGACCTGGTGCGGCAGGAAAAGGGTGCCGTGGCGGTGCCGGGCGATTTTATCGAGGTCAGCCAGTTCCCCGAAACCCGCAGCGGAAAATATATGCGGCGCATGGTGCGGGCGATCGTCGAGGGTGGCGACGTCGGCGATGTGACGACGTTGCGGAACCCTGAAAGCCTGGATGAGTTGCGAAAGGCCATCGGCGATTGGCAGCGCCGTCAGAGCTTGTCCGAAGACCAACAGATTTTCGACCGCTATCGTTATTTCCGCATTCAATACAATGACGTGTCGCCGGGAAAGAAGGTCGCCACGGTCTTCATCACCAACCCGCCGGTCAATGCGCTCAACGAGCGTGCCATCGACGAACTTGTGATCGTCGTCGAGCATTTGTCGCGGCGTGATGATGTGGTTGCGGTGGTCTTCACAGGCGATGGCACCGCCAGCTTTGTCGCCGGCGCCGACATTCGGCAATTCCTCGATGAAATCCACACGATCGAGGAAGCCCGCGTCCTACCCAACAACGCGCAACTGGCGTTTGCGATGATCGAGAGCATGGGCAAGCCGTGCGTCGCCGCGATCCAGGGCGTAGCCCTCGGCGGCGGCATGGAATTTGCACTCGCCTGCCATTGGCGCGTCGCCGAAAGCCATGCCCGCTTCGGCCAGCCTGAAATCCGGCTACGGTTGCTTCCCGGCTATGGCGGCACCCAGCGCCTGCCGCGTTTGCTCGCCGAAAAGAACGGCGCCACAGGGCTGCGTGATGCGCTTGATCTGATCCTTGGTGGTCGCAGCATTGATGGCGCGGCGGCGCTCGAAATCGGGCTTGTCGAAACGCTGGCCACTGGTGCCCATGATGCGCTGGCGCTTGCGCATGCTGCGGTGCGCGAATTCGTTCGCCATGGCGACCAGAGTGCGCTGGGCCGCGCCTGGGCCGAGCGTCGCAAGGCGGCGAAATCGGCGTGGCAGCATCCGGCGCATGTCGACCTCGACGAGGCGCTGGCGGATGATTTCGTCCAGCGTATCCTGAAGCAGCTCGAATGGGCGGGCCGGGCCAAGGCCGGGACACGCGCCATCGAGGCAATCCGCACCGGTTGGACCGACGGCATGGCCGCAGGTCTTGAACGCGAGGCGCAATTGTTCGCCGAGGCAGTCATCGACCCGGAAGGCGGCAAGACCGGCATCAAGGAGTTCCTCGACAAGAAAAGCCCACCACTGCCGGTACGCCGCAATGGCGTTTTCATCGACAGCGAGCACGACACGCGCGGGCAACGCCTCGAAGCCGCAGGCGATCTGCTGCCCGTCGGCGCGCCGTTCTTCCCCGGCGTCACTGCTATACCCGGCCATCAATATGCCTTTGGTATCGCCCGCAGCGCCGAGACGGGGGCGCCGAGATTCGGCCAGCCGGCAACGCATGAGCGCGAATTGATCGTGCCGGTGCCGGTGCCTGAGCCCAATGAGGCGCTGGTTTATCTGCTCACCTCGGAAGTAAACTTCAACGATATCTGGGCCTTGACGGGGATTCCTGTGTCGCCGTTTGATGGCCATGAGGAGGACGTGCAGGTCACTGGATCGGGCGGCCTGGCGCTGATTGCAGCGCTCGGGTCGGAGGCCCGCTCCGAAGGCCGGCTGAAGGTGGGTGACATGGTCGCGGTCTATTCGGGCACGTCGGACTTGCTCAGCCCCGCCGCTGGCCGGGACCCGATGTTCGCCGATTTCAGCATCCAGGGTTACGAGAC
>JANPEP010000149.1:0-2861 GCA_031422995.1 Polymorphobacter sp.
CCATAGCGGTCGATCGCCGCCCCCCAGATCCACCTCACCGACCGGATAACCAGCATCAGCACGGCGAACCCCCAATGGATGGCCTCGCGGCTCCAACCAGTGGCGGCGGCGATCGGCTTCAGGAATACCCCAAGCGTGTAAAATGGCAGCGCCGAGATCGAAAACGCCGCGCCGATTGCGCCGCCCAGCACAACGCGCCAGCCGCGCGCAAATTCCTGCCTGTCACTCATCCCCCACACTCCCCCGCAACACCCATGCAAACCCCCGCCATGCCGCAAAACTCCACCCAGCGAACACTTCGCCGCAGCCATTCTCACCCCCGCCGCAACGCCTTATGGTCGTGGCAATGGCCATATTGCGCACCCCGCCAACGATTCCCGTCGCCAGCATCGCCGTCGTCATCATCGGTGGCGGCGCCTGCGGGCTCACGGCTGCTCTCGCCGCCCGCGACGCCGGTGCCGAAACCCTTGTCATCGAACGCGATTCCACCCCGCGCGGCACCACCGCCATGTCCACCGGCCTCATCCCCGCCGCCGGCACGCCCGACCAGGACGCAGCCGGCATCACCGATTCCCCCGAACTGCTCGCCGCCGACATCCTCGCCAAGGCCAAGGGCGGCGACTGGGCCGTCGTCGAAGCCCTCGCCGCCCAATCCGCTGAAAACATTGCCTGGCTCCGCGACCGCCATGCCGTCCCGCTCGCCCTCGTCCCCGGCTTCCTCTACCCCGGCCACAGCGTCATGCGCATGATGGGCACCCCCAACCGCACTGGCGAGCAACTCATGGCCGCCCTCCTCGCGGCCGCCACCGCTGCCGGCGCCGACATCCTCACCGATGCCACCGTCACCGATCTGGTCGCCGATGCCGAAAACCGCATCACCCACGTCGTCGTCGCCCGCCCAGATGGCGCCGTCGAAACTATCGGCTGCGACGCGCTTATCCTCGCCTGTTCGGGCTTCGCCGGCAACGCCGCCATGGTCGCCCGCCACATCCCCGAAATCGCCGGCGCCATCGTCCACGGCCACCCCGGCAATAAGGGCGACGCCATCGCCTGGGGCACTACCCTTGGCGCCGCCACGGCTGACATGGACGCCTACCAGGGCCATGGCGGCCTCGCCTGGGGCCACGCCATCCCAATTCTCTGGCCGCTGATCATGGAGGGCGGCTTTCAGGTCAACCGCGCCGGGCATCGCTTCGCCAACGAGGCGCTGGGCTATTCCGAACAAGCCGCCCGCATTATCGCCCAATCGCAATCCCAGGCCTTCAGCATCTTTGATGAACGTCTCCACACCCTCATGCTCGGCTTCGACGATTATCGCGACGCCCTCGCCGCCGGCGCCAT
Source organism: Polymorphobacter sp. (assembly GCA_031422995.1). Taxonomy (GTDB): domain Bacteria; phylum Pseudomonadota; class Alphaproteobacteria; order Sphingomonadales; family Sphingomonadaceae; genus Sandarakinorhabdus. The sequence continues at coordinate 1,342 of JANPEP010000149.1, forward strand.
CCTCACCGCCGCGACCATCCCCGAACTCGCCACCAAAACCGGCCTCCCCGAACCCGCCCTCACCGAAACGCTGGCCGCAGTCCACACCATGACCCTAGGCACCAAACCCTGCCCCTTCGGCCGCGACTTCACCGGCAAGCCGCCGCTTGCCCCGCCATACCGCGCCGCCCGCGTCACCGGCGCGCTATTCCACACCCAAGGCGGCCTCATCGTCGATGAACACGCCCGCGTACTGCGCTCCGATGGTTCCGCCCTCCCCAATCTCTTCGCCGGCGGCGGCGCTGCCCGCGGTATATCGGGCGCCGGCGCCGCCGGCTATATTGCCGGCAACGGCCTGCTCACCGCCACTGGCTTCGGCCGCATCGCCGGCCACACCGCCGCCGCCCTCTCAGGAGCCACGCCATGAAGAACATCGTCGACCAGGCCCCCCACGCCGCACTCCTCAAAGGCAACCACGACGATCGCGCCGCCCAGGATTTCGCCTTCACCCTGCGCAACCTTGTCACCTCCGAACTCATGCCCGCCAACCGCACGGTGTTCGACCGCCGCGTTGCTCCCGCTTACGCCCGAGCCAATGGCAAGCCCCCCGAAACCCCGGCGCAAGTCCGCACCGCCATGGCCGCCGACAGCTGGTACAAATTCTACATCTCCGCCCGCCGCACCAGCCAGGAACTCATCTGGTCGAGCGTCATCCCCGCCGTGGAGCAGGGCGAACCCGCCCCCGTCGCCCCCGCCGGCGGCACCCTCACCCTTGCGGAAAACTTCACCCCCCCGCGCTACATCTCCGCCATCGATATCCACTGCATGCCCGGCGGCTATTGCGCCGATCGAGGCCCCGGCGATGAAGCCGCTGGTGCCGTTTATGATCGCGGCGTCTACCTATACATGTCCGGCCTCATGGGCCCCATGAACGACGGCGTTGGGCAACTCGCCGCCCGCTGGCTCCACGCCCGGCTGCCCGATTTTGCCCCTGCCAACATCCTCGACCTCGGTTGCGGCGTCGGCCATTCCACCCTCGCCTATGCCGGCGTCTGGCCCGATGCACAGCTCCACGGCCTCGATTGCGGCGCCGCGCTGCTACGCTACGGCCACCGCCGCGCCGAAAGCCTTGGCGTCCCCGTCTACTTCCACCAGGGCGACGCCGAACACACGCCCTTCCCGGACGCCAGCTTCGATCTCGTCACCAGCCACATCGTGCTCCACGAAACCAGCACCCGCGCACTGCCCGCCATCTTCGCCGAATGTCATCGGCTGCTCAAACCCGGCGGCGTCATGCTCCACATCGATCAACCGCGCTTCGACGACAGCGACCCCTACGCCACCTTCCTCCAGGAGAACGAAACCTTCTACAATAATGAACCGTTCTGGCGCCAATACCGCCGCATCGATCTCGAAGCTGCTGCTGCCAAAGCCGGCTTCGCCACCCCCGAACTCGATGTCCTCAGCGCCGCCGTTGTCCAGCAGAGCCAGAACAACCAGAAACTCCCCGATGCCATCGCCAAGAAACGCGGCTTCTCTGT
>JANPEP010000150.1:0-33955 GCA_031422995.1 Polymorphobacter sp.
GCCCCCACCAATCTCGCCGCATTCACCGGCAGCGGCACGATCTCGATCCAACACAGCCTGCAAAATCTCGCCACCACCATCACCAGGGTTTCCGGCGGCAATGGCAACACCTCCGCCGGTATTCCAGAAGCCACTGGCGGCGGCACGCTTGTCTTCGTCTATGCGACCGAGCCGCTGCCCGAACCCGCCACCTGGGCCATGTTCATCACTGGCTTCGGCCTCATCGGCGCCAGCCTGCGTCAGAAACGCCGCATTGCCGCCTGAACGGCGTCAACCGCCGCGCACCCCCGCCAGCAAAAACTCCACATTACCTTCCGGTCCCGTAATCGGGCTCGGCACCACGCCCACCACCCGCCACCCCGGTTGCGCCGCCAGCCACACTGAAACCTCGTCGCAAACCCGTGCGTGCACCGTCGCATCGCGCACCACGCCGCCCTTGCCCACTTCGCCCCGCCCTGCCTCGAACTGTGGTTTCACCAGCGCCAGCAACCGCGCCTCCGGCTTCGCAAAATCCAAAGGCCGCGCCAAAACCTTCGCCAACCCGATGAAGCTTGCATCGCAAACGATCACATCAACGGCCTCTGGCACATGGTCCGCTGTCAACAACCGCGCACTCAATTGCTCCAGAACCACCACCCGCGCATCCTGCCGCAATTTCCACGCCAGCTGGTTCGTCCCCGAATCCACCGCATAAACCCGGGCCGCTCCGCCCGTCAGCAGCACATCGGTAAACCCACCCGTCGACGACCCCACATCCATCGCCACCGCGCCGCTCACATCCCAGCCGAAATGCGCCAACCCATGCGCCAGCTTCACACCCCCGCGCGATACCCAGGGATGGTCCCGCCCCCGCACCTCGAGCACCACATCCCCCGCCACCATCTCCCCCGCCTTGGCGACCTTGCGCTCCCCCGCAAACACCACCCCCGCCAGAATAAGCGCCTGCGCCCGCGTCCGGCTCTCCGCCAGACCCCGTTCGGCCAGCAATTGATCAACCCGCTGCTTCATGCACTCGACCTAGCCGCCTTCGCCCTGCGGGTTCAAGCATCCGGGCGTTCATGCTGCCGTCTCAAGCATCCGGGCGTTCATGCTGCCGTCTCAAGCATCCGGGCGTTACCCCACCGTCTCAAGCATCCGGTCTTCACAACCCCGCTCCATCCGCTAAACGACCGCCATGACGATCTCGATCCGCAATTTCCGCTATGGTGACATGGGACCCATCGTCACCGCGCAGGCGCGTTACTATGGCGACGAGCACCAATGGCACGGCAACATGGAGCAACTCCTCCTCGAAATCACCGGCAATTTCCTCGGGCAGCACATCCCCGGCCGCAGCAATTGCTGGGTCGCTGACATGCCCGGCGAGCACGGCCCCACCACCGTCGGCTCGATCTTCTGTGTCGATGCCGGCGACAACATCGCCCAACTCCGCCTGCTCTACATCGCTCCCGCCGCCCGCGGCCACGGCCTCGGCTCCCGCCTCATCGCCGAATGTGTCGCCTTCGCCCGCGCCGCCGGCTACCGCGAACTCATGCTCTGGACGCACGCCGTCCTGCTCCCCGCCCGGCGTCTGTATGCCGCCGCCGGTTTCATCGTCACCGCCACTGCCATCCACGATGAATTCGGCCGCCCCGAACCCGGCGAAACCTGGACTCTGGACCTGGCCGCGTGACCCGCTTCGCCTTCACCATCCACGCCACCGACGGGCCCGCCCGCACCGGCGAAATCGCCATGCAACGCGGGCTGATCCGCACCCCCGCCTTCATGCCGGTCGGCACCGCCGCCACCGTAAAGGCCCTGCGCCCCGCCGAAGTCCGCGCCGCCGGTGCCGATATCATCCTCGGCAACACCTATCACCTCATGCTCCGCCCCACCGCCGAACGCATCGCGCGCCTCGGTGGCCTGCATCACTTCATGGGCTGGGATCGCCCCATCCTCACCGACAGCGGTGGCTATCAGGTGATGAGCCTGTCCGCCCTCACCAAGCGCAGCGAGGAAGGCGTCGCCTTCGCCAGCCATCTCGATGGCAGCCGCCACCTGATGAGCCCCGAACGCTCGATGGAAATCCAGCGGCTGCTGGGTTCGGACATCGTCATGGCCTTCGATGAACTCGTCGCGCTCCCGGCCCCGCGCGAAACCGTCGAAGCCGCGATGCACCGCTCGATGCGCTGGGCGCTCCGCAGCCGCCAGGGTTTCGACAGCGCCCCCGAACACGCGTCGAAGGCCGCGCTGTTCGGCATCCAGCAGGGCGGCCTCGATGAACGCCTGCGCGCCGAATCCGCCGCCGCCCTCACCGCGATCGGCTTCGATGGCTATGCCATCGGCGGGCTGGCGGTGGGCGAAGGCCAACCCGCCATGTTCGGCGTGCTCGATTACGCCACCGCGCAACTCCCCGCCGATGCGCCGCGCTACCTGATGGGCGTCGGCAAACCCGACGATATCGTCGGCGCCGTGCTTCGCGGTGTCGACATGTTCGATTGCGTGCTCCCCACCCGCTCCGGCCGCAATGGCCAGGCCTTCACCCATGACGGCCCACTCAACATCCGCAACGCCGGCCACGCCGAAAACCCCGCCCCGCTCGATGCCGATTGCCCCTGCCCGGTCTGCTCGGGCCCGGCCGCCGTCAGCCGCGCCTATCTCCACCACCTCGTCAAATCCGGCGAAATGCTCGGCGCCATGCTGATGACCCAGCACAACATCGGCTTTTACCAGCACCTGATGGCGTCCCTGCGCGCCGCCATCACCGAACACCGCCTCACAGCTTTCGCCGCCAGCTTCCTAACCCGCTACAAGCAAGGCCGCTGACGGCGAGCAGCCCTAGAACCGGTAACGCAACGCACCCCGCACACCATGGTCACTCAGGCCTTCGCCAACCTGGCCGCTATAGCCAAAGTCAAAATTGACATCCGGGCCGATCTTGGCGCTGATCGAAAGCGCCAGTGCCGCGGCATTCTCGGCAATCGGCGGCCCGGCAATGTCGAACGCCGGGCCCGAGGCGAACCGCAGATTGACCGGCGTGTTCATGTCGCCGCCGCTTGCGTGCCGCCACCCGGCCATCGCCGTCAGCCCGAAATTGCCGCCGCCCACAGGCAGCCCGACCGAAACCCGGCCACCCAGCGTCGTCACCCAATAATCTTCGGAAACACCATCGGCCGACGTCAGCGCCGCGGCACCCCCGGCTTCCCGGATTTCGTCACTGTCGATCATCACATAGGCCAGCGCACCAAAGGGTTCGATGCCAAAACCACCCAGGTCGATGGTGTAACCGACATCACCGAACAGCTGGAAAACCGTCTGCTGGTAACTGGCCGAAAGCGCATCGGAATAACCGGCAAACGACACCGAACGCCTTGTATCGACGTTGCGCCACATATGGTCGATGCCGAACCGCCCGGCAAAGCCCGCCGCTTCGAAATCGCCATAGGCGCCCAGATGCCAATCATCGGTTGAACCGGCCGAATTGCGCGCATTCACTCGCACATCGGCCTGGCCATAACCACCCAGCACACCCAGCGTAAACGCTTCGGAATTCACCACATCGGCACCAATGAAGAACCCGCCGATGTCGCGCCTGGCGTCCGCCGCATTGCCGTCGCCATCAAAATTGCCCCATGATCCATAGGCACCAAACCACATCCCGCGGCGCAAATCTTCGCCGCCCGCCAACAGGTGGTTGACCACCGCCTCGCGCACAAAGCGGCTGTCCTCGAACGCCGCACTGCCCATCGTGGCGTGAATCTCGCCCGATATCTGGTCAAAGGCGTCTTGTGCCGCAGCATCGGTCGGCAAATAGATGATGGCGTTGTACAGCGCGCCATTGCCGACATTTTCCACACCGGTGGCGGCGGCAATCTGGTTCGGGGTCGCTCCGGCCGATGCAAAGCTGCTGGTCTGCCCGACACTCAGATAGACGTTCTTGGGATCATACGACGCCGTCAGGTCGAGAAACGCCGAAACATTGGTGGCACCGGTCACCGTATAGGTTCCCGTCACCCCGCCCGCTGCCGTCAACACATTATACTTCACCCCGATCGGATATCGCGCTGCGTCGGTCTTCACGACATTGAGCACCGACCCGGAGGCCAGCCCCGCCGTCCCGGTCACCACGATCTTGTCGTTCGCCCCCGTCGACGCCAGCTCGACTTCATAGGTCGATCCGGACGCCTGCGCATAATTGCCGGCAACGTTCAACGTCCCGATTACCGCGCCCGGTGCCACGCCGCCCGGTGCCACCGTGCCGCCTGCCAGTGCCACGACACCGCCCACGGTGCCCGTCCCACCCAACGAGCCACCACTACGCACCGTCACCACCGAATTCGCCAGGCTGCCATCCACCTGCAAGCGTCCGGCGTTCACATACGTCGCGCCCGCCAGGCTGCTGACGCCGGTCAACACCAGCCGTCCGGCGCCGATCTTGGTGATCGTCCCCGCCCCGCCGATGCTGCCGCTCAACGTGAACACGCCGGCACCCGAGCTGATGAACCCGTTCGCCGTCGTCTCGATGTTGTTGCCGACAACCAGCCCCGAAACCCCGGCGCCCAGCGTCGCATTGTCGTTGATGGCAATATCGCCAACCCCGGCACCGGTATTGCTGCCCAGCGTCACCGTCCCCTGGTTGATCCCCAGGTTGCGGAAGCTGTTGTTGCCATTCAACACCAGATTGCCCAGCCCGACCTGCGAGATCGATCCGGCGCCACCAATATTGCCGTTCAACGTGAACGTCCACGTCGCCGGCCCGGCATCGACAATACCATTCGCCGTCGTCTCGATCCGGTTGCCCAGCACCACGCCATTCGCCCCGGCCGCCAGCACCGCGTCATTGTTGATGGCAATCTCGCCGGCCCCCGCCGCCGTGTTCGTCCCAACCGTCACCCTCCCCTGGTTGATCCCCAGGTTGATGAAACTGTTGTTGCCATTCAACACCAGATTGCCCAGCCCGATCTGGCTGATCGATCCCGCACCGCCAATGTTGCCGGCCAACGTGAACACCCCGTCACCCGAATCCACAATGCCATTGCCCGTCGTGAAGATCCGGTTGGTCAGCACCAGCCCCGAAACTCCCGCCGCCAGCGTCGTATTGTCGTTGATGGCAATCTCGCCAATCCCCGCCGCCGTATTGGTCCCAACCGTCACCGTCCCCTGGTTGATGCCCAAATTGGTGAAACTGCTGTTGCCGTTCAACACCAGGTTGCCCGTCCCTATCTGCGAGATCGATCCCGGCCCGGTGATATTCCCGTTCAACGTGAACACCCCGGCGCCCGAATCCACCAGGCCCGTCCCCGTCGTCTGGATCCCATTGGCCAGCACCAGCCCCGAAACCCCGGCCGCCAGCGTCGCATTGTCGTTGATGGCAATGTCGCCCGCCCCGGCCGCAGTGTTGGTGCCAACCACCACCGTCCCGCGGTTGATGCCCAGGTTCACAAAACTGTTGTCACCATTCAACACCAACGTCCCAAACCCGACCTGCGAGATCGACCCCGCACCCGTGATGTTGCCGTTCAACGTGAACACAAAATCCGCCGGCCCGGCATCGATGCGCCCGTTGCCCAACGTCTGGATGCCATTGGCCAGTTCCAGGCCCGAAAGATGCGCCGCCAGCGTCGCCCCGTCATAAATCGCGATGTCACCGATGCCCGCACCCGTGTTGGACCCAACCGAAACGGTCCCCTCGGCAATCCCCAGGTTGATGAAGCTGTTGGCGCCATTCAACACCAGATTGCCGGCGCCCAGTTTGGTGATCGACCCATTGCCGCTGATGCCGCCGTCCATGGTGAAATCGCCCGGCCCGGCGATGATCGCCCCGGTGCCCAGCGTCACGATGCCATTGGCCAGCGTCAGCCCGCCCATGCCCGATGCCAGCGCCGTGTTGTCGCCCAGCGTGATGAGCCCAAGACCTGCCGATGTGTTGGTGCCAACCACCACGGTGCCACCCTCGATGAACAGGTCGCCAAATGTGTTCGCACCGCCCAGGATCAACGTGCCGGCATCGGTCTTGCGCAACGCACCGCCCGAAAGCACCGAATCGATCCGCGCCGTGGCGCCCGCCACAACTTGCGCCGCCGCCGTACCGCTCAGCCCGATGGTGCTGCCCACAAGCCGATAGCCATCGACAAGGAACGCCATGCTCAACACGTTGATGGCACCCGCGCTGTTGTCGACCGTCACCAGCCCGGCGCCGCCGGTGAACACCACTTCACCCGGCTGCGGGTTGTAAAACCCCGTCGGCGTGCCGGTGCTGTCAGTAAAGTTCAGGCTGGTCGCGGTCCAGGTCCCGTCGCCGCCATCGACAACGCCATTGGCAACATTCGTTGCCGCATCACCATCCCAATACCACAGCGCATCACCCGGCTGCGGCGGCGGGGGTGGCGGCGGCGGCGGCGGTGAAGCCCCCGGCGAGAACGCCGCGCCGCCATAGGTGAAATAACTGTCGAACGAATCAAACCCCGACAGCAAAAGCTGGAACGGATTCGCCGCCGAAATGCTGAACGGCCCGGATTTCAACGAAACGTCGATATTGCCAAAACTGAACGCCGTCGTGCTCAATGCATTGAACCCCGACGTATCGGCCAAAATGCCATCGATCATCAACGTGCCCAGATCGGCGGTGCCAATAACGATGCTGACGAAATCGGTCGGGAAATCCGCCGTCCCCGATGGCGAGGCAAACACATAGGATTTCAGCCATTGGTCCGATCCCGGCACGATCGTCATCGCCGGATCGGTATTCTGCCCGGCCTCGCCCTGGCCCACCAGATATTGCGCCACCAGAACCTTGTTGCTGGCGTCGATCTGCACCCCGTCCTTGATCCGGCCTTCGAAAAACTCGCCTGAATTCAGCGTCGCCACCACGACACCATTGAACTTCACCTCGGTCGCATCCGCCGTCGCCACCACGCGCACGACATTGCCGTTGGCCCCGGTCCGCGGCGTCTGCGCCAACAGATACGTCTTCGACAACAGGTCGACGCTCGGCATCTGTTCGACGATATGGTCGCAGGCGCTCACGCCGGTCGGCACATTGGTGCAACGGTTGCCCGAAAACACCGCAATCGGCTGGTCGCTGGTGATGCGGCTGCCGGTCAACTGGCTGTTCGCGGTGTAAAGATAGGTCTGCCCGGCATTCAGAACCACATCAAAGGCCGATCCGCCCTTGGGCGTGAACGTCACCTTGGTATTGTCGACCGTAGCCTGCACGGACATCTGGTCCTCGCGGATATTCTGATACCCGGCGACGACGTAATCCTTGCCCAGCCGGTTGCCGTCGATCAAATATGTCATGTCGGTGCTGGCGGTGCGCCGGTTGAGGAAATAGCCGCTGACATTGGTCGACGACGATATCTGGAAGCCCTTGCTCTCGATAACGCCCGTCGCCAGCTCAAGGTTGGTCGGCAGGGTGATGACGGCAAAACCCTGGGCCCCCAGGTCAAACGCCTGGCTGAAGCCGCCACTGCCGGTCACCGTTCCCGTCGCGTTGGCCGCGCCAAACACAAACGCCTGCCGGCTCCCGCCGGTGTCGAAATTCGGGTTCATCTGGAAATACAGCGTGTTCGCCGATACGCCCGATGCGATCATCGCGGCAACGACCGCCGCAGCGGTCGAAAGCAGATACCTGGACATGACTCACCCCTGAGATACTCGAAATCGGGACGTTGCCCAGGTGCGCGACCTTGCGAAAATAATATTCTGGTAACAAACCCAATGCAACCATTCAGGTTGCCATCCTCCTGGACTACCCCGGAAGGATTAGTGACCGCTAACCAATATCGCCAATCTCCAACCCCGGCCGCGTGGCCAGATAGGCCCCGGGCGCCACCACCGGCGCCTCCCCCAACACCAGCGCCGCGCACAAATCCCCCGCCGCCGGCGCCGTCTGGATACCAAAGCCCCCTTGCCCCGCACACCAGAAAAACCCGTCCACCGCGCCATCGGCACCAAATACCGGCAGCCGGTCCGGCGCAAAGGTCCGCAACCCCGCCCAGCTCGACTCCAGCCGCACCACCCGCGCCGTGCTCGCCCGCTCGAACCGGTCAATCACCACCGCCAGGTCCATCTCGTCGGGTCGCACGTCATGCGCCACATCCGGCGTCTCGTCGTGCGGGGACAGCCACAACCGCCCCCCATCGGGCTTGAAGTAAAACCGCCCCGCGGCATCCATCACCACCGGCAAATCCGCCGGTGGCAACGGATCGATCGCCAACACCGCCATCGTCCGCCGCAACGGTTGCAAACCGCGCGGCCGCGCCCCGGCCATCGCCGCCACGCCATCGGCCCAGGCCCCTGCCGCATTCACCACCACCGCGGCCTCCACCGCCCCGGCCCGCGTCTCCAGCCGCCACACGCCGCCACAGCGCCGCATCGCCGATACCTGCGCATCGGTGATCAAAACCGGCTTCCAATCCCCCACCCCGCGCAAATACCCCTGGTGCAGCGCCGCCACATCGATGTCATGGCAATCGGGCTCCAGAATCCCGCGCGTCCGCCATTCGGGCCGCATCATCCCGCCCGCCGGGCTCGCCGCGACTTCACCCGCATCCAGCCAGCGATAATCCACGCCGCCCAGGTCAAACTCCGCCGCCACTGCCGCCAGCGCGCCACCATCAAAGTCGGCATCATCCGGCGGCGCCAGATGCAGCGCCGGCCGCACCGAAAGCAGCGCCCGCTCGCAAAATCCCGCCGGCGGCGCCATGAAAAACGCCCGCGACGCCCGGCTCAACGGCACGATCCCCGGCCCGCCATAACTCTCCACCCAGAACGCCGCCGACCGCCCGGTGGTATGATACCCCGGCTGCGCCTCCATCTCGATCAACGCCACCGTCAATCGCCCGCCCGACCGCACCCCCAGTGCCCAGGCCAGGCTCGCCCCCGCAATCCCCGCCCCCACAATCGCAACGTCAAACCTCACGCCCCCGTCTCCAAAAACCCCATCACCCGCGCCAACACCCGTTCCCGCACCTCATCCACCTCGCGCAACAATTCATGCGCCGCCCCCGGCACTTCCTCCAGCGCGGCATAAGGCATCAACCCCCGCACCCGCCGCGTCACGCCATTGTCGACCAGCCCGTCATGCTCCGGGATCATAACCAGCATCGGCGTGGTAATCCGCTGCAACCGCGGCCGGCGATCGGCACCCTCGCCCGTCCCCCGCATCCCCACCGGTGCCGAAAAAATCACCTTCAACGATCGAAACGCCGCATCGAGCCAGCCATAGGTCACGCTGCCCAACGCCAGTGCCGGCACCTGCTCCACCCACCATCCTTCATCCAGATATCGCGCCGCATCGTGCGTCAACAACCGCTGCCGCACCGATCCCACCGTGCCCCGTACATACGGCCCGCCGCCTGGCACAAATTCGCCGCCGCGCCCCAGCGCGACCATCACCCGCGCCAACCATCCCGCCGCCATGGGGCCCAACGGCGGCGCCCGCACGCCCAGCATCGGCGCCAGCAACACCGCCCGCACAAATTCGCCATTCTCGCCCGCCAGATGCCGCTGCAGCAAATGCCCGCCCATCGAATGCGCCACCGCATACCAGGGCTGGGGCAAACTCGCCTGAAACCAGCCGATCAGTTCATCCAGGTCCGACAACCAATTCTCGAATCCCGGGCTATGCCCCTTCATCGGGCCGTCGCCCTGCCGCCCCGAAAGCCCCTGACCCCGCCAATCAAACGTCGCCACCCCCCAACCGGCATCGACCAGATCGTGAAACGTCTCGCAATATTTCTCGATGAAATCCCCGCGCCCGGTCAAAAACAAAATCGACCCCGGCCCATCCACGCGCCCCGCCCACACCGCTGTTCGCACCTTCCACCCATCCCGCATCGCCCGCATGGCAACGGTACCACCGTCAGGCAAAGAACGCCTTCTCCCCTCTCCCGCTGACGCGAAGGCGTCGTCTCCGGCTGCGGGAGAGGGCGACTCGCGCCCTTGCGCGAGCGGGGAGAGGGGTCCCGCCAGCACCATCACTCAGCCACAGCAGCCCCCGCCACCACATCCTCCCGCCCCCGCAACCGCCCTGCCGGCACCGCCAGCGTCACCAGAAACGCCAGCCCCATCAACCCCAGCGCCACCGGAAACAGCGCTTCGATCGACATGGCGAAACTCGCCTGCAACCCCGCCTCGGCCTGCGCCACCGCCGCCGGATCCTCGCTCCCCCGCGCCGCCAGCGCCCGCACCAGCGCCGGCCGGTCCATCGCCAGCGTCTGCGCCTGCGACAATTCCAGGCCACCGGACGCCAGCGCCGGCACCTGCCGCGGCAGTTCCGCCGCCAGATGATGCGTCAGCAACGCGCCAAATATCGCCACCCCCACCGTCGCACCAATCTGCCGGCAAAATTGCGCCGATGCCGTTGCCACCCCCACCCGCGCATGGCTCACCGCGCTCTGGATTGCCAAGGTGAACATTCCCTGCGCCGGCCCCAGGCCAACGCCCAGCACCAGCAAATTCAGCCCCAATATCCAGCGCGGCGTCCCCGCCGTCATCTGCGTCAACACCGCCAGCGCCACCAACGTCACCGCGCCGCCCGCCACGATCACCGGCTTGTATGCCTGCGTCCGCCGCGCCACCTGCCCTGCCGCCATCGATCCGATCAACACCCCGCCCAGCAACGGCAACATGGCAAACCCACTGGCGCTGGCGGACAATCCGCGCACCAATTGCAGATACAGCGGCAAAAACATCGGCACGCCCATATACCCCAGGTTGACGAGGAACAGCGCCATATTGGCCCGCGCAACCACCGGGTCCTTGAACAAGTCCAGCGGCACCACGGCCCAGCTTTTGCCCAGCGAGACCCACAGGAACGCGGCAAACGCCACCGCCGCCACCACAAACCCGGCCACCACTCGCGGCTGTCCCCAGCCACCGCCCTGCCCGCCCCAACTCAACGCCAGCAGCAACGGCACGAACGCCGCCACGATCAACCCGCTGCCAACCCAGTCAATCCGCGCATCGGCGCCGCGCGTGCCCTGCGGCAACCGCGTCAGCAAAATCCACAACGCCACGCCGCCCAACGGCAGGTTCACATAAAAAATGAACCGCCAACCCGAAACCTCATGCCCCAGCAACGTCATCGTCGCATGGTCCGTCAAAAACCCGCCGAGCACCGGCCCGGCCAGCCCCGCCAACCCGAACATCGCCCCGAACAACCCGGTATAACGCCCCCGCTCCGCCGGCGGCGCAATATCCGCCACCGTCGCAAATGCCCCCGTCGTCAACGCCCCGGCGCCCAATCCCTGGATCGCCCGACACAGGATCAACTGGTTCATCCCGTCACCAACCAGCGGCAACGCCCCGAATTCCCCCGCCAGCCCGCACAGCATGGACCCGCCCAGAAACACCAGCACGCCAAACACCAGCACCGGCCGCCGCCCATAAATATCGCCCAGCTTGCCATAAATCGGCACCGTCACGGTCGATGACAACAGATACGCCGTCCCCACCCAGGCGATCCGGTCCAGCCCCGCCAGCTCGGCGACAATCCGCGGCATCGCCGTCGCCACGATGGTCTGGTCAAGCGCCGAAAGGAACAGCACGATCAACACCGCACCCAGCGCGATGCGCCGTTCGGAATCCGAATATCGATGCGGAATGGCGGCGGCTGTCATGGCTTGCGCGCCCGAATAGCGCGGACATCCCCGCTGGTCGAGTGCCGCATACCGCCCGCACCCCTGCCGCACCCCTTGCCACACCCCTGCGATACGGGGCAGACACTCCGCAGGAGGCCCCATCATGACCTACACAATCGACCCATTGCTCGCCGCCATCGCTATCGTGGCGCTCATCCTCGGCATCCTCATCGGTCTCGCCATCCGTGGCGGCCTCAAGCGCAAGGTCGCCGTTCTCAACGAACGAAATCAGGGTCTTACCCGCGAACGCGACACCGCCAACACCGAACGCGACCGCCTCGCCCTCGAACTAAAGGCCCGGGAGGCGCAGATTCGCCCCCTGTCCGACGAAGTCGATAAACTCCGCCGCGATTTCGCTCGCGCCGGCAACCAGGCCACCGCGATCCCCCACGAATCCCGCACCACGAACCCTCTGGCGCTCGATCAGTTGAAAGGCGTCGGCCCCAAATTCGCCGATAAACTCAGCAGCGCCGGCATCACCAGCCTCGATCAAATCGCCGGCTGGTCCGGCGCCGACATCCAGGTCATCGACACACATATGGGCGAATTTCGCGGCCGCATCGAAGGCGACCGCCTCGTCGAACAGGCCAAGCTCCTCACCCAGGGCCGCTACACCGAATATGAAACCCTGTTCGGCAAGCTGTGACGGCAAAGCTGCTCACCGGCCTCGCCCTCACCTATCTTCTCACCTACGCCGCCTATCGCTATGAAAGGCAAGCACTTTTGGCAAAACTTGGCACCTATGTCGCCACCGTGATGATCGTCAACAACGTCAACAACGGCGCCGCCCGCTGGACCGACGACGCCGGCCACACCAGCCGCACCGCCCGCCTGACCGGCACGGCAGACTCCGCCACCAAGGCACAGATCACAGCCGAAATCACCGCCCACCCCGGCATCCACGCCGCAGTCTGGCACTAGATGCTCTGGCTCTTCACCGAGATCTGGATCTGGATCCTCGCCGCCTTCGCCCTCGGCCTCGTCATCGGCCGCTGGATCTGGCGCAAACCCTAACCCTTCGCCCGCAACGCCGCTTGCGCCGCCGCCAACCGCGCAATCGGCACTCGATACGGCGAGCAACTCACATAATCCAACCCCAGCTTCTCGCAGAACGCGATGCTCGCCGGGTCCCCGCCATGCTCACCACAAATCCCCAGCTTCACCCCAGGCCGCGCCTTGCGCCCCCGCTCAACCGCAATCTCGACCAGTTCCCCCACGCCATCCTCATCGATCCCCACAAACGGATCGCGCGGATAAATCCCCATATCGACGTAAACACCCAGGAATCGCGCCGCATCGTCCCGGCTGATCCCCAACGCCGTCTGCGTCAGGTCATTGGTCCCGAAACTGAAAAATTCGGCAAACTCCGCAATATCCCCAGCCCGCAGCGCCGCCCGCGGCAATTCGATCATCGTCCCCACCATGTAATCCAGCGTCCGCCCCGTCTCGGCAAACACCTCCGCCGCCTCGGCATCGATCACCGCCTTGGTAATCTCCAGCTCCCGCGCCGTCGCCACCAGCGGAACCATCACCTCGGGCACAACGGCCTCGCCCGTATCCTTCGCCACCGCCACAGCCGCCTCGAAAATCGCCCGCGCCTGCATGGCGTAAATCTCGGGATACGTAATCCCCAGCCTGCAGCCACGATGCCCCAGCATCGGGTTGAACTCGTGCAACTCGCCAATCCGCCGCCGCACCGTCGCCAACGTCAATCCGGTCGCCTCCGCCACATCGGCAAACCCCGCCTCGTCATGCGGCAAAAACTCGTGCAACGGCGGATCGAGCAACCTTATGGTCACCGGCAATCCCGCCATTTCCCGGAAAATTCCTGCGAAATCCGCGCGCTGCTCCGGCAACAATTCGGCCAACGCTGCCGCCCGCCCCTTGCCGTCCTCGGCCAGGATCATCCGCCGCACGCTGGTAATCCGCGACGGTTCAAAGAACATATGCTCGGTCCGGCACAGCCCGATGCCCTCGGCGCCAAAACCCCGCGCCGTCCGGCAATCCGCCGGCGTCTCGGCATTGGTCCGCACCTTCAACCGCCGATGCTTGTCCGCCCATTCCATCAAGATCCCGAAATCGCCGGCCAGTTCCGGCTCAACAGTCGCCACTTCGCCCAGCATCACCTCGCCGGTCGCGCCATCCAGGGTAATGCGGTCGCCCTCATGGATCGTCCGCCCACCCACGCTCATCATCCGCCCCTGCAGATCGATGGCCAGGCTCCCCGCGCCCGAAACACACGGCCGCCCCATGCCGCGCGCCACCACCGCCGCATGGCTCGTCATCCCGCCTCGTGCCGTCAAAATGCCCTTGGCCGCATGCATTCCGTGAATGTCCTCCGGCGACGTCTCGGTACGCACCAGGATCACTGCCTCGCCCAGCTTGGCCCGCGCTTCCGCCACATCGCTGTCGAACACCACCGCCCCCGATGCGGCCCCCGGCGATGCCGGCAACCCCCGCGCAATCACATCGCGCACCGCCTTGGGGTCGAGCGTCGGATGCAACAGCTGGTCCAGCGCGCCCGCCTCCACGCGCAACACCGCCTCGGCCTCGCTGATCAACCCCTCGGTCGCCATGTCCACCGCAATCTTCAACGCCGCCTTCGCCGTCCGCTTGCCAGCGCGCGTCTGCAACATCCACAACCGTCCGTCTTCAACGGTAAACTCAATGTCCTGCATGTCGCGATAATGCGTCTCCAGCAGCGCAAACACGTCCGCCAGCTCGCCGAACACACCCGGCATCGCCTCTTCCATCGATGCCGCCTTCGCGCCAGCCCGCTCCCGCGCCGCCAGCGTCAGATATTGCGGCGTCCGAATCCCCGCCACCACATCCTCGCCCTGGGCATTGATCAGATATTCGCCATAGGTCACCCGCTCCCCCGTTGCCGGATCGCGCGTGAACGCCACGCCGGTTGCGGACGTATCGCCGCGGTTGCCGAACACCATCGCCTGCACGGTGACGGCCGTGCCCCAGCTTTCGGGAATATCGTTCAACCGCCGATAGGTCCGCGCCCTGTCGCTCCGCCACGATCCGAACACCGCGCCAATCGCACCCCACAATTGCTCATGCGGGTCCTGCGGAAACTCATCCCCCCAATGCTGCAACACCAGCGCCTTGTACCGCGCCACCAGCCCCTGCAAATCCGCGGCCGCCAGCTCGGTATCCAGCGAAACCCCGCGGTCCTCCTTCAAAATCTCCAGCGCATCCTCGAACAGATAATGGTCCAGTCCCAGCACCACATCGGCATACATCTGCACAAACCGCCGATACGAATCCCAGGCAAAACGCGGATTGCCCGAAGCCGCCGCGAGCCCTTCCACGGTCGCATCATTCAACCCCAGGTTGAGCACCGTATCCATCATCCCCGGCATCGAAACCCGCGCACCCGACCGCACCGAGACCAGCAACGGGTCCGCAGCATCGCCGAACTTTTTCCCCGTCACCCCCTCGACAAACGCCAGCGCCGCCAGCGTCTCGGCCTTCACATCCTCCGGCAATTTCCCACCCGCATCATAAAACGCCGCACACACCGGCGTCGAAATCGTCAACCCCGGCGGCACCGGCAGCCCAATTCCCGCCATCTCGGCCAGATTGGCCCCCTTGCCCCCCAGCAAAGTCTTCTGCGTGGCATCGCCATCCGCCGACCCACCACCGAACCGAAACACCGACTTCATATCACGCGCTCCATTTCCCTTCTCCCCTCGCGGGAGAGGGCGAGAGACGCCGCAAAGCGGCGGCCCGGGCAGAGGGGGCAGTGGCGATGACAGTGCAACCCCACCCTACCCCTCGATCTTCGAAAAATCCGCAACTTCATGCACAGCATCACGAAACCGCGCCAACAACGCCAGCCGATCCGCCCGAACCGCCGGGTCCGGATCATTGACCATCACCTCGGCAAAAAACGCATCCACGGGCGCCCGCAACCCCGCCAGCGCCATCATCGCCGCGCCGAAATCCTCATCCCGCACCGCCGCCGCCGCCGCCGGCAAAGCCGCATCCAACGCCGCCGCCAGCACCGCCTCGGCCGCAACAACCTCTCCCCTCCCCGCTTCCGGGGAGGGGTCGGGGGTGGGTACTGCCTTCTTCAACTCGATCTTGAGAAGATTCGCCGCGCGCTTGTAGCCGGCGAGGAGGTTGGTGCCGTCGTCTGTGGCGACGAATGCTTGCAGCGCGCGCACGCGAGCAAGCAGGCGAACGAGATCGTCCTCGCCGCCGAGTGCGAACACGGCGTCTATGATGTCTGGTCGGATGCCGGCTTCACGCTGCTGGACTTTG
Source organism: Polymorphobacter sp. (assembly GCA_031422995.1). Lineage (GTDB taxonomy): Bacteria > Pseudomonadota > Alphaproteobacteria > Sphingomonadales > Sphingomonadaceae > Sandarakinorhabdus. The sequence goes on from JANPEP010000150.1 coordinate 15,900, forward strand.
AGGCGGTCGGCGAAGAAATCCAGAAGGTCATTGCAAACGCGGCTCTCATCATTGGCGCCAGTGTCTATAAATGACAGCGCCCTTTCGGCCTCTGCGTTCATGCGAACTTCGAAGTCACCCAGTGATTCTGTTATTTCCCGCATTCGCCTTTCAAACTCGGGCTTGGGCAAATTGCGGTCAGGCTTAATCGTCAAAACTTTCTCTACATAAGTCGCAAAGTTTGGATCAGCCGCCATCGCGCTCATAACTATAGTGCTTATGTACGCTGCAATGTTTTCGGTCACGGCAGCTGCAATTGGAAGTCGGATGCCACTACGGGAGAGCAAAGAAATTAATCCAAGTGCAGCACGACGCAGTGCAAATGGATCTCGCGAGCCCGTTGGTAAACTACTGATGGCGAAAAACCCAACCAACGTATCCAACTTATCCGCCAACGCCACGGCCACACTCACCGGCGCCGTCGGCACATCATCCCCCTGCCCGACCGGCTTGTAATGATCGCGGATCGCATCGACGACCGCCGCATCCTCCCCCGCCACCCGTGCCAGATACGCCCCGGCAATCCCCTGCACTTCGGGAAACTCGCCCACCGTCGCCGACACCAGGTCCATCTTGCACAGTTCCGCCGCGCGCCGCGCCAGTGCCGCATCACCCGGCACCGCGCCACTCGTCACCAACCATTCGGCCAGCTTCGCCACCCGCGCCACCTTGTCGGCCACCGTCCCCAATTTCTCATGGAACACGATATCGCCCAGCTTCGGCGCAAAAACCTCCAACCCACCGGCGCGCGCCGCCGCCACATCCTGGTCCCAAAAGAACTTGGCATCCGCCAGCCGCGCGCTCAAAACCCGCTCATTCCCCGCCACAATCGCCGCGCCGCCGTCACTCGCCTCCAAGTTCGCCACGCAGACAAAACCCGGCGCCAGCGCACCCGCCGTATCCGCCACCGCAAAATACTTCTGGTTCGTCCGCATCGTCAGCTGGATGACCTCGCGCGGCACCGCCAGAAACGCCGGGTCAAACGCCCCCAACATTGGCACCGGCCACTCCGTCAGCCCGGCATTCTCAGCGACAAGGCCCGCATCCGGAATCACCGACAGCCCCCTCGCCCCGGCCACCGCCGCCGCCCCCGCCAGAATCCGCTCCCGCCGCTCCGCCGAAGACACCACCACCTTCGCGTCCAGCAATTGCGCCGCATAAGTCGCCGCGCTCTCCACTGAAATCGCCTCGGGCGCATGTATCCGATGCCCACGCGTTTCCCGCCCGGCAACCACGCCATGCGCCTCGAAATCCACCACATCGCCGTCCAGCAACGCGACGATCCCCGTCAACGGCCGCACCCAACGCACCGTGCCCGACCCCCAGCGCATCGACTTGGGCCATTGGAAATCCCGCACGATTGCCGGCACCAGCTCCGCCAGGATCGCCGCAGCACTCCGCCCCGGGCTGGCAATATGCGCAAACAACACCAAGCCCTTCGGCGTCTCGCGCTCCTCAAGCTGCTCCCGCGTCAACCCAGTGGACCGCAAGAACCCCGCAATCGCTGCCTCCGGCGCACTCGCCGACGGCCCCTTGCGCTCCTCCCGCGAGGCCGCACTCGCCGCCGCCACCCCGTCGGCAATCAACCACAGCCGCCGCGGCGTCGCATCCGCCACCACCGCGCCATGCGCCAGCCCGGCCGCCTTCAACCCCTCGACAAAGCGCGTGCGCAGCTGGTCGGCCGCCGCCACCTGCATCCGCGCCGGAATTTCCTCGCTCGCCAGCTCAAGTAGGGACTTCATACTGCCCCCTCCCCCCCGGCGAAGCCGAGAGTGGGGAGGGCTGGGGTGGGGGTCCCGGCCACAGAAGCCACCCACAAATCCGCAACGCCCTTCACCAAATCCCGCACCCGCCCAATATACGCCTGCCGCTCCGCCACAGAGATCACCCCGCGCGCATTCAACAGGTTGAAGATATGGCTCGCCTTGATTGCCTGGTCATATGCCGGCAACGGCAGCCCTGCAGCCACCAGCGCCCGGCACTCCTCGCTCACATCCTTGAAATGCTGGAACAACCGTTCGGTGTTGGCATGCTCGAAATTATACGCCGAAAACTGCTGTTCCTGCTTCAAAAACACGTCGCCATAGGACACGCCGGCATCATTATACCGCAGGTCGTAAACACTCTCGACCCCCTGCACATACATCGCCAGCCGCTCCAACCCATAGGTCAGCTCACCCGCCACCGGCGCACAATCATGCCCGCCAACCTGCTGGAAATAGGTGAATTGCGTCACCTCCATGCCATCGCACCACACTTCCCAGCCCAGCCCCCAGGCCCCCAGCGTCGGCGACTCCCAATCATCCTCGACAAACCGAATGTCATGCAACCGCCGGTCAATGCCGATCGCATCCAAGGACCCCAGATACAGATCAATCAAATCCGCCGGCGAAGGCTTCAAGATCACCTGAAACTGATAATAATGTTGCAAGCGATTGGGGTTCTCCCCATACCGCCCATCGCTCGGCCGCCGGCTCGGCTGCACGAACGCTGCATTCCACGTCTCCGGCCCCAATGCCCGCAACGTCGTCGCCGGGTGAAACGTCCCCGCCCCCATCTCCATGTCATAGGGTTGCAGGATCGCGCACCCCTGCTTCCCCCAATAATGTTGAAGGGTCAGGATGATGTCCTGGAACGAAAGCGACGACAGCGGAAAAACCCTTCGCAGGTGCAAAACAAGCCCCGCGTGTAGCGGCGCGACAGCGAGCGGGTCAACCGCCTCCCCGTCGCTCCTGCATCGCCACCAACCACGCCACAATCGCCGCATCGTCCGCCTCGGCAATCGGCGCCTTGTACACTTTGCGCATCTTGGCCACCTCCGCCGTCCATTCCGCCGCCGTCAACACAGGCTGCCCGCGCACGAAATCCGCTGAATGACACGCCAGACAATTGCCATCGACAATCCCGGAATCCGATCCGCCAAAGCTCGTCGACATCGCCCCGTCCGGCAATTCCACGCGCACCGGCGAAAACGCCATCACAGTCGGCCGCCGCACCACCACCGAAAGCGCCATCACCCCGGCAATCAGGCCCAGAAACGCTGCCGCCTGCCACCAAATCCGCATCAAACCAGCCTCACCCGCGTCACTTCAACCACACCGCGCTGGTATCCGCTGGGGTTCCAGTTGACCTGCATCGACTGCACCTCACCCGCAGTATTGGTACACTGCGCCATCAACACCGCCAAACCGCGCGCTGCAGGCACCACCCCGTCGAACCGCCGGAAACCATGGCGCCCGCCATCGGCGCCCAACCGCGCCGCCACCCACGAGCGGCCGCCATCCCCCGAAACGTCCACCCGCGCGACCCCGGTGTCGCCGCCAAAGGCAATCCCACCCACCGGCAATTGCGCCCGCCAGTCCACCACCGCGCCATCCGCAACACTGGTGATGAACGATCGCGGCACCATCCGGCTGATCGGCACCTTGGCAAAATCCTTCGTACCCGGCGCCACATGTGCCGCCCGGTTGGCCGGCATCATATACGCCTTGGCCATCCAATATCCTGTGTCCGGCGTCGCCAGAACCTCCAACGAATCAAGCATTTTAACCCAGTAAGTCGCATACCAGCCCGGCACCACCAGCCGCAGCGGAAACCCGTTAAGCAACGGCAGCGCCTCGCCGTTCATGGCAAACGCCAGCATCACCTCGCCATCCCGTGCATGGTCAATGCCCAGCGACTTGGCGAAATCCGGCGCCCCAGCCACCGACGGCTCGTCCATCCCCGACGCCCGCACCTGCACCGCCCCGGCCCGCACCCCCGCCAGATCGAGCACATCCCGCAACCGCACCCCTGACCACCGTGCATTGGCCATCGCGCCATGCGCCCATTGCGCTCCCGCCACCCTCGGCTGGAACAACCCACGCGAATTGCCCGCACACTGGTTGACAGCCACAATCTCGTACCGCGGCAACCGCTGCAAATCCGCCAGCGACAATGCCAACGGTGTTTTCACGTGCCCGCCAACCCGCAACCGGAACGTCGACGGATCAACCTCAGTTGGAAACGGCCAATGCCAACGTACATAGTGCCGGTCATTCGGCGTCAACAGCGCCCCCTCAAACACCGACATCGGCGCTTCCAGCAAGGGCGGGCGCAGCCGCTGCACAATCATTTCGCCCTTGCCGGGCCAGGCGCTGGTCAACGTCCGGTCGCTAGGACCCCCAGGCAGCCCCAGGTCGACCACCCGCTGCGCCAGTGCGGGCGCGGCAGCGCCTGCGGCGGCAAGGGCGAGGAAATGGCGACGGTCGATCATCCCGCCCTGTCTAGACGCCTGTGGCGCCGCTGTCATGCTGGCCGACAACCGTTACCAAAGCCGAAGTAACCCCGGCGCCATGCCCCGCCACATCGCAGTGCCGGCCAGGAATGGCGTCGCCACATGGATCGGTATCAGCACCAGGATGACCACCCAGGTCGCCGGGTGAACCCGCCCCAGCGTGCGCCGATCGTGAAAAATAAGCGCAATCAGGAACAGGTCGGCAAGCAGGTTCGGCGCCATATCGGTCCATGGCGATGCCTGCGGCACCACCACCAACCAGCTTGGCAGAAACCAGCGCGAGATCGCCGGGCCGACAAGGCACAGTGCAGCGCCAAAGGTCAGGCGCCGGTGCCAATCGACGTGCCGGGTAACGCAGGCGATGCTGGCGCTCATCAGCAAGGCGAATGTCGTAATATCGACAACATTGAAAAGCGTGACGAAATAGGGTTCGGGATCGTCCCTGCCCATGCGCCCCAATATGCCCTTGATGGTCAGAATCAGCCCGAGCGGCAACATCAATGCCGAAATCGCGATCCCGGCGAGGCCCAGCTCGCGGTGGCGCGCGGTGCGTCCGCTCGCCACCAGATGCGTCTGCCAAGCGTAAAGCCCCATCCAGGCGAAGAACAGAAGCCCGTGAATATGGTGAACCGGCGAAAACGACGGCGCACCCGGATATTCGGGCGTGCCGCTCAGCACAGGGCGATAATATGTGAACGAAAATGCGGTCAGTACCACCAACAGCATGACCAGCGCGCTGTTCGCAAAGAACCGCGATCGCGCGCCCGCCGTCCCGCCTGCTGCCCGCACCATCTGCCCCGCCTCCGTTGCAGCCCCGGAATCGAAGCTAGAGGCGGATCAGACGAAAGCAATAGTGGTTAATCAGACATTGAAGCGAAACAACATCACATCGCCGTCATGAACAACATAATCCTTGCCCTCAGACCGATATTTCCCCGCTTCACGCGCTCCGGCCTCCCCGTTGAACTTCACATAATCCGCAAATGCCATCGTCTCGGCGCGAATGAAGCCCTTCTCAAAATCCCCGTGAATCGCCCCAGCCGCCTGCGGCGCCTTTGATCCCACAGTCACCGTCCATGCCCGCGCCTCCTTCGGCCCAACCGTGAAAAACGTGATCAACCCGAGCAGCGCGTAAGCCGCGCGCACGACCCGCGCCAAACCCGTCTCGGTCAACCCCAGCGCTTCCAGATAGTCTGGCCGATCCGCCACATCCATCATCGCTACCTCGGCCTCTATCGCCGCCGAAATGATCACTGCACCCGCCCCGACCTTCGCTGCCATCGCCTGCACCGCCGCGCTATGCGAATTGCCCGTCGCCGCCGAAGCCTCCTCTACATTGCACACATACAGCACCGGCTTGGACGTCAGCAGTTGCGCTTGGCCCAGCGCCCGCGCCTCCTCCTCATCCTTCGGCACTGCCAGCCGCGCCGCCTTGCCCTCGCGCAGCAGCTCCAGGGCCTGGCCCAGCACACTTGCTTGCACCTTGGCTTCCTTGTCGCCCTGCGCCGCCTTCTTTATCAGCGCCGGGACCCGCTTTTCCAGCGACTCCAGGTCCGCCAGCATCAATTCGGTCTCGACCGTTTCGGCGTCAGAAACCGGATCGACCCGGCCCTCAACGTGCGTCACGTCATCATCTTCAAAACACCGAAGCACGTGCACAATTGCATCGGTTTCGCGGATATTGGCAAGGAACTGGTTGCCCAACCCTTCCCCTTTCGAAGCACCGCGCACCAACCCGGCAATGTCGGTGAACCCCAATTGCGTTTCAATGATCTTCGCAGAGCCTCCGATGCGCGCCAAGTCATCCAGCCGCGTATCCGGCACCGGCACATTGCCGACATTCGGCTCGATCGTGCAGAATGGATAATTCGCCGCCGCCGCACTCGCGGTCTCGGTCAGCGCATTGAACAACGTCGACTTGCCAACATTGGGCAGCCCGACAATTCCGCAACGAATGGCCATGAAACAATCCTTAAAAACTCTACCGTTGCACCACAGTCCGCCGCGCAACTTCACTCATGAACCGTGCATCATCGCTGTCCAGCAGCCACTGCACCTCCGCCGCCACCGCGCAAAGCACATCTGCCAAAGGCTCCATTTCGGCCTTGGCAAAATTCCCCAGCACCCAGGGCGAAACCCGGTCCTTGTGGCCCGGATGCCCTATGCCCATCCGCACCCGGCGAAAATCCGGCCCCAGATGCGCATCGAGCGAACGAATGCCATTGTGCCCGGCGGCACCACCGCCATGCTTCACCTTGACCCTGAACGGCTCCAAGTCGAGCTCGTCATAAAACACCGTCAGCGCCTCGGTCGGCTTCAGTTTGAAAAACCGCACGGCCTCGCCAACGCTGCGCCCGCTGTCATTCATGAATGTCGCCGGCTTCAACAACGTAACGCGCGACAGGCCGATCCGGCCTTCACTGGTCAGGCCCTGAAAACGTGATTTCCATGGGCCAAAGCCATGCGCCGCGGCAATGGCGTCAACCGCCATGAACCCGATATTGTGGCGATTGAGCGCATAGGCTGCGCCCGGATTTCCGAGGCCGGCAAAAAGCTTCACGCCACCGACCTCGGATATTCAGGTTCAGGCAGCCGGAGCTTCGACAGCAGTCTCAGCTTCGGCGGCTTCGCTCTTCAACGCCGAAGGCGCCACCATCGTCGCGATGGTGAAATCGCGATCGGTGATGTGCGACTTCACACCCTTGGGCAGGGTCACAGCGCTGATGTGGATCGAATCGCCCACGTCGCGCCCGGCCAGGCTGATATCGATCTGGTCGGGAATGGCGTTCGAAGGGCAATCAAGCTGCAATTCGTGGCGCACGATGTTGAGCACCGCACCACGCTTCATGCCGGGCGATTTGTCTTCATCGATGAAATGCACCGGCACTTCGACGGTGATGACGCTGTCACCGGTCAGGCGCAGGAAATCGACATGGATCGGACGATCCGAAACCGGATGGAACTGCACGTCGCGCGGCAGGGTGCGAATACCCTTGGCGCCATCAAGTTCGATTTCAACAACCGAATTCATGAAATGTCCGGTCGACAGCTGGCGCACCAGCAGCTTTTCCTCGACATGGATGGTCACGGCCGGCTGGCCCGCACCATAGATTACAGCTGGTACGCGGCCCGTACGACGCACTGCCCGAGAGGCTCCCTTGCCTGCCCGATCGCGCGCTTCGGCCGCGAGCTTCAGATTTTCGCTCATTGCTCGCTTCTCCAGATATACAAAATATCGCGCCGCCCCAGGCCTCCAGGGATGCAGAATCGGGAAGGACGCGAAGCGGAGGCGCATAGGCGATGCCATCACCGAAAGCAAGGTCGCGGTCGACAACACGTCGTCACAACCAGCTCGAAATTTCCTCGAGCGGCTTCTTGATGGTTGCATGCACCGGCACTGTCGCATCGTCGGCGGGATGCCCTACCACAACCAGCATCATCGCCTTTTCATGCGCTGGCCGTTTGCACACCTGATTCAGGAATCCCATCGGATTGGGCGTGTGCGTCAACGTCGCCACGCCGGCCTCGTGCAAGGTCGCCAGCAACAGGCCACAGGCAATCCCCACGCTTTCCGGCACATAATAATTCTGTTTCATCTCGCCCGGATACAACCCGCCCTTGCGCTGCCCGAACACCACGATCACCCATGGCGCAGTCGTCAGGTATGATTTGTCGGCATCGGTCCCCAAAGGTGCCAAGGCCTCCAGCCAGGCTTTGCCGGCCTTGCCCTCGTAAAACGCCTTTTCTTCAATTTCTGCCGCATCACGGATGGCATTTTTCCTGTCCGCCGAAGCCACTACGGCAAAATGCCATGGCTGGTAGTTGGCCCCACTCGGCGCTGTCCCTGCTGCACGAATGGCGGCCTCAATAACGCCGCGCGGCACCGGCGCATCGCTGAAAAACCGGCACGTGCGCCGCATCGCCAACCGCGCATGCACCGCTTCGGCGCACGCCACCCGGTCTGCGTCGGGCATCACCGGATACAAGGGCCATGGCTTCTTGGGATGCGCGATCACGGCATTGCCAACACAGTGCCACTCTCCACCCGCTCCGGCGTCAGTCCACGCGCTTTCAACAATGCCAGCAATCCATCCGGCCCACCAAAATGCCCGGCACCAACCGCCAAAAACACCTTGCCCGGCCGCTTCATCACCCCCGAAATCCACTCGGCCCAGCGCGCGTTGCGATCGGTCAACAATACCTTGGTCAACAAGGCCGATGCCTTGGCTTCCTTGGCGAATTCCTGCGCAATCGTCTCGACATCACCCGCCCGCCACAGCGCAATCAACCGTTCGGTATCCTCGCGCGCCACCTTCAAATCATCCAGCGTCGCCTCCAGCATGGCCACCTGGTCCGCCTCGGGCAAACCATCCAGGTACCGCAACTGTTGCTCTGGCGTTTCCAGACCCACAATCGACTTTTTCGTTCCCCGCGCCCGCGCCATAAACGCCGGCTCAACCCCGGCATCCGATGCAATCCCCATCGATCGCAGTGTCGCCTCGCTCAAGGTGATCGCCGCCAGCCAGGTTTCCATCCGGTCCAGCGCTACCAGCGGCAACCCTGCTGCCGCGGCCGCAGGCGCCAGCCTTGGCGCGACCTCAGCCGAAACCCGCGCCGCCAATGGCTTCAGCCCCGGCCGCAAGCCAATGTCCGCCAGCATCGGCGCCAACGCAAACGGATCATCGGGAATCACCGTTTCCAGCACCAGCGAGTCCGCTGCATCAAACCGGGCTGTCACCGCAGGCGTCAGCCAGGTCTCACCCTTGGGCAACGCATGGACAGTTCCAAACATCGTGATCTCGGTATCACCATCGCGCACCACCCACATCGCCGGTGCTGCCGCCACAGGCGCCGCCAACAGCAGCGCCAAGGCCCAAAACAGCACCCGCATCAAGCGGCACCCTGCGCCCAATATTTGTCTTTCAACAACCGCTTGTACAACTTCCCGGTATCGTGCCGCGGCAATTCCACCATGAAATCGATGCTCTTGGGGCATTTCACATGGCTCAACCGCGCCCGCACAAATGCAATCAACTCCGCCTCCAGCTCCGGCCCGGCCCGCGCCATGTCGCGCGGCTGAACCACCGCCTTCACCGCCTCACCCATCTCGGCATCGGGCACCCCGAACACCGCCACGTCCGCCACCTCCGGATGCAACGTCAACGCATTCTCCGCCTCCTGCGGATACACATTCACCCCGCCCGAAATGATCATGAACGCCGCGCGGTCGGTCAAAAACAGATACCCGTCCGCATCAACATGCCCGATATCCCCGAACGTCGCGCCATGCTCGCCGGTTACGCTCGCGGTCTTTTCGGCGTCGTTGTGATACTGAAACTTCGGTCCATTGGCGAAATAGATGCGCCCCGTTTCCCCCGCCGGCAACACGCTGTCATCATCCCCCAACACCCGGATTTCGCCCAGGATCGACTTCCCCACCGACCCAGGTTTCGCCAGCCACTCCTGCGGTGTGATCGTCGTAAACCCCGCGCCTTCGGTCGCCGAATAATACTCGTAAATCACCGGCCCCCACCAATCGATCATCGCCCGCTTCACATCCACCGGGCAGGGCGCCGCCGCATGAATCGCCACCTTCAGGCTCGAAAGGTCATGCGCCGTCCGCGCCGCCGCATCCATCTTCAACATCCGCACAAACATCGTCGGCACCAATTGGCTGTGCGTCACCCGATGTTTCTCCACCAGGGCCAGATACGCCTCCGGCTCAAACCGCTCCATTACCACTACAGTGCCGCCATAACGCTGCACCGCCATGCAATATCGCAAGGGCGCCGCATGATACAAAGGCGCCGGCGACAGATACACCATGCCCGGCGCAAACTGATACAACATGCCCACGAGACCGCTCAGCGCATCGACAGCATCCAGCGGCCCTTCCGGCAACGGCCCACGCACCCCCTTGGGCCGCCCCGTCGTCCCGCTCGAATACAACATGTCCCGCCCACAGCTCTCGTCGGCAATCCGCCCCTCCGGCATCGCCGCCAGCGCCACATCGAAATCCGCAAACCACGCCACCGCACCGCCAACTGCAAACCGCGCCGCCACATCCGGTGCTGCGGCAGCCGCCACCGCCCCCAGCGCGGCACTCGCAAACACCATCTTCACCGCCGAATCCGCAACGATATACCCCGCCTCATCCGCCGTCAGCTTGGTCGACATCGCCACAAACACGATCCCCGCCCGCTGTGCCCCCCAACAGATCGCCAGATAATCCGGGCAATTCACCATCAACAACGCAATCGTGTCGCCGCGCACCAATCCATGCACCCGCAACAACTGTGCCACCCGGTTCGATCGCGCCTCCAGCTGGGCATAGGTCATCACTTCGCCCGACCCGGCCATGATGATCGCGGGCGTCTCAGGCGTCGCCGCGGCGTGAACAAACGGATGCATGTTACTTCCCCAAACCCTCAAGCCGCCGCGGTTCCCCGCAAGCCCCGGCGGTCCCAGGCAATCACCCCCGCCATCAACACCGCATACAACAGTGCCAACGCGGCGATGTTCACCAAAACTGTTACCGCCCCATATTTCCCTACATCGATGAAGAAATAAGCATATTTCCCCGTCACCGCACCCTTGCCCATCGCCCAGAAACTATAAACCGTCGGAAAAATCAGCGCCGGCAACAGCGCATTCCACCCCAGTCGGCCCCGCGGTACCAGCACAAACCACCAAAGCGTATACGCCAACGGCACCACCGTATGGAAAACCGTGTCGATCACCAACCGCACACCAACCTGAGGATTATACTGCACCAGCAGCGTGTTATAGATGACTCCCACCACCACGATATACACAACAGTCGCGCCCAAAGTCCCAGGCCGCCCCAGCAAGCCAGCCCCCTTCCCCAACGCAAACCATCCGGTCACCAGCGCCACCAGTGTGTTAGACCAGATGGTGAAATAGCCGAACAGGTCCACCGGCACCCGCCAAAGTGGAATCCCCTTTGCCGGCGCCGCACCGAAATTGATCGCCAGCTGACTGAAAATAGCGCTCCAGGCGAGCAGCGCAATCGCCCCCGCCACCATCCGCGCCAGCCCAATACCCCCGCCCATTCGTCACTCCCCGGCGTGTCATTCACCCCGGTCAGCTTTGGCGCACAGCGCACACTCGGGCAAGCCCCGCCACCAACCGGCAGCGGGGCCATCCCCTCAACTCAGCGAAACCGCTGCCACCTTGTCCTTGTAATCCGCCTTGGGGTCGACCCCCAGCAGCATCTTGATCGCCGCAAACATGTTGTTCTCATTCAACCAGATCACTGCGTCACCCGGCGTCATGCGCAGCAGCACCAGCTTGGGATCATCCTTCCCGCCCTCATACCACGCCGCCACAAACGGGTTCCACAACCGGTCAATCGTCGCCCGGTCATTATGCTCCACCAGCGTCCCGTCGAACGAAGCAAACAAATCATGCCCCTTCGAAACCAGGCTCCCGGTCGCCGCACCCAAAGCCCCACCGCGCAGCGCCTCCACAATGCCATTGTCGGTCGCGGTGAAGAACCAGATCGCGTCATGGCCATCTTCGACCTGCGCCGTCATCGGCCGCAAATGCCCATCCTCGCTGCCCTTCAACCCCAGCATCACCGTACGGTCGGAACCAAGGCTTTTCCAGAACTTGGCCTGCATTTCCTGCGAAGTCGTCATGTCCATCTCCTGTGGTGGGATTGAACCTCAAAAACCACCATCCCCCTCCAAGGTTCCGCCCAATTCCCACCCGCGACACACTTGCCCACTGCGCCCCGATACCGCATCGTCGCAAACCAAACCCAGCTACAGGAACGCCCGTGACCGCCGCCTCGCCCGACCCCACTGCCCCGCGCAGCAGCGTCGTTCTCCTCCACGGCCTCGGCCGAACCGGCCTCTCCATGCGCAGCCTCGCCGCCGCCCTGCGCCACAATGGCCACGCCACCCTCTCGCCCTGGTACGGCTCGCGCAGCACCATGGCCGAAATCATCACCTACCTGCGCCCCCGCATCCACCACTTCGCCGCCGCCAACCCCGGCTCGCTCCACTTCGTCACCCACTCGCTCGGCGGCCTCGTCGCCCGCGCCCTCATCACCGCCCACCGTCCCGAAAGCCTCGGCCGCGTCGTCATGCTCGCGCCCCCCAACGCCGGCAGCAACCTCGCCGATGCCCTCCACGATCTCGGCCTTGCCAGCATCATCCTCGGCCCCGCCACCCCCCACCTCCGCACCCGCCGCACGCCCGCCGAGGAGCGTCAGCTCGGCCCCATCACCTATCCGCTGGGCATCATCGCCGGTAACCGGACCCTCGATCCCATCTTCCCCAAACTGTTCCTCCCCGGCCCCAACGACGGCAAAGTCGCCGTCGCCGCGACCAAGATCGCCGGTATGGCCGACCACATAACGCTGCCCGTCCAGCACACGCTCATGGTCGGCGACAAACGCGTCATCGACCAGGCCCTCTCCTTCATCGAAACCGGCGCGTTCAAACGCTGAAAGCGCCGCAAGCCCTTTCTTCCACCTCCCCCCACGTGAGCGAAGCGAACGTAGAGCGGGGAGGGTTGAGGCGGGGGTTCACGCACCAGGAACCCAAAAAGGGATTTAGCGCCAAGGCCCTATCCGCCGGAGACGCTTACTGCCCCTCGACCACCGGCGCCTGCGCCTGCGCCGCCACCTTCGCCCGCATCCCGGCCATCACCCCCGGCAGTCGCTTCGGATAATCCGCCGGAAAGCTCCAATATTCCGCCAGCTTCCCCGGCGCCAATTCCGTCGTCCCCGAAACCAGTCCACGTTCGCCGGGCGGGAGCGAGAACAGGAACGTCAGCAGCACATCGCTGCTCACCCAAGGGTCATTGTACCAGAACGAATGCGACCGTTCCGACAGGTCGGGAATATCCTCCGGCCGCACCCGCAGTAGCTCCAGCCCCTTGTCGGCAGTCGCCTCCAGCAGGAACCGCGTCGCATTCGGGCTCAATTCGGCAATGTCCGGCCGCCCGGCGCGCGAGCCCCGGTTCACCGCTTCAGAAATGCGCAACGTCACATCGCCCATATTCGCCGCCACGGTCACCCGCTCTGCCACCGCCGCATAGTCACGCAGATCATCGACGAACGCCCGCGTGTCGGCATCCGGCGCCGCGTGATAGACTTCGCCCAGCCGTGGATTGATGGCGCCCTTAACCTTCGCCGCCCGCCCGACCAGCGCCAACCCATCGCTGCCCACCGTGCCGCCGGCGCTATAGGTCAGCACATCGATTTTCCGCACCCGCGTGTGACGCGCCAACAACTCAATCAACCGCGACAGTTGCGGCGCCGCACCGAACGCCGTCACCATGTCGCGCGGATAGACGAGAAAATTCTCCGCCGTCGGCCAGGCGAACAGCAGCACCACCGAATTCTGCCCGGTGAAATGCCGCAATTGCGCCGCCTGCCCCGCCGCGCGCTCCACGGTCGAATTGGCGCCATGAACATAGATGATGATGTCCTTGTCCTGTGCCCGGTCGATCGCGGCATTGACCAGCCCCAACCAGGCCCGCGTCCCCGGCGACATGCGCTCGCCATCCTCCACCGTCGCCATTTCGGCCAGCGATTGCAGGTTAAGCCGCGGTCGCCGATCCTCCACGACATTTGTCGACATCGCGTAAATCTGGTCCCAGGTCGTGCGCTCCTCTCCAATGCGGATCGTCGCCACGCCCAGGTGCAGGTCCCTGCCCGGCACCACGGCATATGTACGGTTGGTCCGCAGGCCAATCGGCAACCGGTTGGTAGCATAAAATAGATCGATGCTGTTGGTCTTGGCCAGTGCCTGATTGGCGGCAAAGGCATTGGGCTGGCCATCAAGGAATACTGTCGGCGTCGGCATCAACCGCATCGGCGGTTGATAAAAGGACAGTGCGATGGTGATCGCGACAATGACCAGGGCGAGGATGATGAGGATACGGCGCATGGAGCATCCTTAGCCACAAAAACCCCTCTCCCGCAAAGTGGGAGGGTGAAGGCAGCGTCTGGCGCTTCCCCCTGACCAAATCCCGCCCTATCCTCCCCCTGATCCCCGGGAGCCGCACCATGCCAACCACCCACATCCGCACCTGCCACATCTGCGAAGCCAATTGCGGTGTGCTCATCGAAACCGAAGGTCGCACCATCCTATCGATCAAGGGCGATGCGGAAAACCCGCTGTCGCGCGGCCATATCTGTCCAAAGGCCACCGCGCTCGCCGATCTCGAATCCGATCCCGATCGCCTGCGCACCCCGGTCAAGAAAGTTGGAACCCAATGGCAACCCATCGCATGGGAAGCTGCCTATACCGAGATTGCCGCCAAATTCGCCGCCATCCGCGTAAAAGGCGGGGAGGCCGCCATGTATATCGGCAACCCGACAGCCCATAATTACAGCCTCGGTCCGCAGATACCCCTGCTCCGAAAAGCCCTTGGGGCAAAAACCAATTTCTCTGCCAGCAGCGTCGATCAGATCCCGCATCAACTCGTTCAGCTCTGGATGCTCGGCCACAATGCGCTTTTCCCGATCCCCGACATCGACAACACCCGTCATATGCTGATCATCGGCGGCAACCCACTGGCGTCAAATGGCAGCGTCTGGACCGTCCCCGACGTCAAGAAGCGCATCTTGGCGCTGCAAGCCCGTGGCGGCCGCCTCACCGTCATCGACCCTCGCCGCACCGAAACTGCCGAAATCGCCGACGCCCATCACTTCATCCGTCCCGGTTCCGACCCCGCGATGCTCATCGCCCTCCTCCTTGCCCTAGACGAAGCCGGCTTGGTAAACCCCGACCGACTGCTGCCGATGCTCACTGGTTGGGACGCCGCTTGGGACGCGCTGCGTCAGTTCGACATCCCCAGCCTCGCTGTGACCTGCGGCATCGAAGAAGCCGCGATACGAGCTCTCTCTGCCGAACTCGGCTGCGGCGAACCCGCGGTCGTCTACGGCCGCATCGGCGTCTCCACCGCTGCCTTTGGCACCCTCAACCATTGGCTCATCGTCCTCCTCAACATTGCCACCGGCAATCTTGATCGGGTCGGCGGATCAATGTTCTCTTCTCCCGCCATCGATATTGTCGGCCAGACCGGCTCCGGCACCCGCGGCCGCTTCCACAGCCGCGTCTCGGGCCATCCCGAAGTGCTGGGCGAATTCCCCGCCGTCGCGCTGGCGGAGGAAATCGCCACCCCCGGCGCCGGCCAGGTCAAGGCCCTCGTCACCATCGCCGGCAATCCGGTGCTGTCGGTCCCCGATGGCAACGCGCTGGATGCTGCGCTCGAAAGCCTTGACCTGATGGTCAGCATCGACATGTATGTCACCGCCACCAGCGCCCATGCCGATTACATCCTGCCGCCCTGCGGCCCGCTCGAAAAGGATCACTACCCGCTATTCCTCGCCCCCATCGCCACCCGCAATTTCGCCAACTATTCGCCGCCGGTCTTCGACACGACTCCGGGCACCAAAAGCGATTGGGAAATCGTCGCCGAACTCGCCCGCGCCATCGCCGGCGCACAGGGCCAGCCACTGCCCAATATCGTCCACCCGCGTGACACCCTCGACCGCATGTTGCAGAACTCGCCGCGCGGGCTGACATTGGCCGATGTCGAGGCGCACCCGCACGGCATGGATCTCGGCGCGCTCGAGCCTCGCCTCCCCGATCGCCTGCGCACGCCGGACAAGACCATCCAGTGCGCTCCGCCCGAAATCATCGCCGATCTCACCGGGCGCTTCGCCGACTGGCTGATGGAAACCCCAACCGACGGCCTCGTCCTCATCGGCCGCCGCCACATCCGCAACAACAACTCCTGGCTCGCCAACTCGCGCCGCCTCGCCAAGGGCCCGGCGCGCTGCACGCTGATGATCGCACCCGCTGACGCCGAAGCCCGCGGCATCACCGACGGCGCGATCGTCACCGTCACCAGCGGCGCCGGCAGCGTCGAAGTACAGGCCGAAATCACCGATGCCGTCATGCCCGGCGTTGTCTCGATGCCGCATGGCTTCGGCCATGGCCGCAAGGGCGTGCGCCTAGCTGTGGCCCGCGAACGCCCCGGCGTCTCGCTAAACGACCTCACCGAACGCAGCCGTATCGACCCGCTTTCCGGCAACGCTGCATTGGTTGGTACACCCGTAACGGTCGAACGCCTGACAGTCATGGTTGCAGCCGAATGAAGTCACGGCTACAGAGCGCCGCATATGGCATTCAAACTCCCTGATCACACCGACCGCGCCAAAGCGGCGGCCGAGGCCCGCAAGGCAGCGCTGAACAAGTTCAAGAGCGCTCCCCCGCCCGATGAAGCCGCGCTGGCCGCCCGCGCCCGCGCCGCCGAAAAGCGTGCCGAACGCGAAGAACAGCGCAAGCTCGAACGCGCCGAAGCTGCCGTCCGTGCCGAAGAAGCTCGGTTGGCAAAGGAAGCCGAAGCCTTGGTCAAAGCTGAACAAGCAAGGCTTGAAGGCATCGCTCGCGAAGCCGCCCAAAAGGCCGCTCGTGACGCCCGCTACGCCGCCCGCAAAAAGGGCCGGTAAAACGAAAACACCCCTCCCGCCTGCGGGCGGGGTTGGTGGTGGCGGTGACAAAAACCCTAAAAATTCCGTCCACTTACCGCGCTCACTCCGTGTAAACCCCCACAGCGCCCCTGTGAACTCCCACTCTCAGTCCCCCGAATACCCCACCAGCGTGGTCACAGTTACCCCCCGCCCCCCCAGCAGAGCTGCGCCACCAAGGTCGGGCAGGTCGATGACAAACGCCGCACGCTCCACGACAGCGCCTGCCCCACGCAACAATTCCATCCCCGCCAACGCTGTGCCCCCGGTGGCAATCAAGTCATCCACCAGAAGTACCTTGGCACCCGACGTCACTGCATCGGCATGCATCTCGATCCGGTCCTGGCCATATTCCAGTGCATAGTTGATCCCGGCGACTCGTCCCGGCAACTTGTTCTTTTTCCTCAACAAAACAAGCCCACATCCCATCACCTGCGCCAGCGCTGCGCCAAAGATGAACCCGCGCGCCTCGATCCCTGCAATCAAGTCCGGCACTGGCCCCACAGCCGCTGCCAGCCGCTCGATCGTCGTCCGGAACCCGGCGCCATCCAACAGCAAGGTCGTGATATCCCGAAACTGCACGCCAGGCTTGGGATAATCCGGCACAGTCCTGATCAATGCCCGCAAATCATCGTTCATAATCAATCCCTTGTGCCACAAACGAAAAGGGCGGCCACACCAAGGTGGCCGCCCCAATCCGCTATCAAACCCGCCTGATCAGGCCGCCTTGCCCTTCACATCGGCCCAGACCTTGCGATAACTTAGATACCCCAGCCCCGTCATGATCAACAGGAACAGGATCGCCGCGACACCGGTTTGCTTGCGTGATTCCAGCGCCGGTTCAGCAGCCCAGGTCAGGAAAACTGCCACATCCTTGGCATATTGCTCCCGCGTCCCCTTGGTGCCGTCGGCATAGGTAATCTGTTCGTCCGCAGCCAAAGGTGGCGGCATCGCGATATTGATCGAATGGAATATCGGATTGAAATACAAGCCGTCCGGAACCGTCCAGTTCGCCGGGGCATCAGCATAACCCGTCAACAGCGCATGGACATAGTTGGTGCCATTCGGCCGTGCCTTGGTAATCAACGACAGATCAGGCGGCAGCGCTCCATTCTGTGCCGCGCGAGCCGCAACTTCATTTGGATAGACCAGCGGGAACTTGTCCGCCGGCGTTGCCATCCGTGTTGCGGGCTCGCCCGATGAATCGATCGAAGGCACTTGATAGCT
>JANPEP010000151.1:0-5135 GCA_031422995.1 Polymorphobacter sp.
GCCGGGATGACGCCGCCGGCGATGACGCGGATGTCGGGGCGGCCCGATTGTTTGAGGGCGGCGATGAGTTCGGGGACGAGGGTTTTATGGCCGGCGGCGAGGCTGCTGGCGGCGACGATGTCGACGTCGAGCTTGAGGGCAAGGTCACGGGCTTCGTCCGGGGTTTGGAACAGTGGCCCGACGGTGGCGTCGAAGCCCAGATCGGCGAGCGCGGTGCCGACAACCTTGGCGCCGCGGTCATGGCCGTCCTGGCCCATTTTGACGATCAGCACGCGGGGTTTTCGGCCCTTGCGGCGCTCGAACGCCTCCACGCCTTCGGCGACGCGGATGTACGCTGGGTCGCCCTTGTAGGCATCGGCATAAATGCCTTTCACCATCTTCACGACGGCGATGTGGCGACCGAAGACGTCCTCGAGCGCGCTGCTGATTTCGCCCAAAGTGGCGCGGGCGCGAGCGGCGATAACCGCGAGGCCAAGGAGGTTTTCGCCAGCAGCAGCACCCTTGCGCAGGGCGTCGAGCGCGGCTTCGGTGGCGGCGGAATCACGGTTGGCGCGGACATGCGCGAGACGTTCGATCTGGCCGGCACGTACGGCTGCCGTGTCGACGTTGAGGATGTCGAGCTTTTCCTGCGTTGCCGGCTTGTATTTGTTGACACCGACGATGACCTCCTGGCCCATATCGACCTTGGCTTGGCGGGCGGCGGCGGCCTTTTCGATTTCCAGCTTGGGCATGCCGGATTCAACCGCCTTGGTCATGCCGCCGAGCGCTGCGACCTCGGCCATGATGGTTTCGGCGCCCTTGACGAGTTGATCGGTCAGTGCCTCGATATAATAGCTGCCGCCCAAGGGATCGACGACCTTGGTGATGCCGGTTTCTTCCTGCAGCACCAATTGCGTGTTGCGGGCGATGCGGGCGGAGAAATCGGTGGGGAGAGCGATCGCTTCATCAAGTGCGTTGGTGTGGAGCGACTGCGTGCCGCCGAGCGCCGCCGCCATGGCTTCAACGGTAGTGCGGATGACGTTGTTATAGGGGTCTTGCTCCTGCAAGCTGACGCCGCTGGTCTGGCAATGGGTGCGAAGCATCAGGCTGCGCGGGTCCTTGGCGCCGAAATCGGTCATGATCTTTGCCCAGAGCGTGCGGGCGGCGCGCAGCTTGGCGATTTCCATGAAGAAGTTCATGCCGATGGCGAAAAAGAAGCTCAGCCGCGGGGCGAAGGCATCGACATCAAGGCCCTTGGCCTGCGCTGCCTTCACATATTCCATGCCGTCGGCCAGCGTGAACGCGAGTTCCTGGAGGTTGGTCGCGCCGGCTTCCTGCATATGATAGCCGGAAATGCTGATGCTGTTGAACTTTGGCATGAATTTGCTGGTATATTCGATGATGTCGGCGACGATCCGCATGCTGGGTCCGGGCGGGTAGATGTAGGTGTTGCGGACCATGAACTCCTTCAACACGTCGTTCTGGATGGTGCCGTCGAGCTTGTCCTGGGAGACGCCGGCTTCTTCGGCGGCGACGATAAAGAAGGCAAGGCAGGGAATGACGGCGCCGTTCATCGTCATGCTGACCGACATCTGGTCGAGCGGAATCTGGTCAAAGAGGATCTTCATGTCTTCGACGCTATCGATGGCGACGCCGGCCTTCCCCACGTCGCCGGCGACGCGGGGGTGGTCACTGTCATAACCGCGATGGGTGGCGAGATCGAAGGCGACGCTGAGGCCCTTTTGGCCGCCGGCGAGGTTGCGGCGATAAAAGGCGTTGGAGGCTTCGGCGGTGCTGAAACCGGCATATTGGCGGACAGTCCATGGGCGGCCTGCGTACATGCTGGCGCGGACGCCGCGGGTGAAGGGGGCAAAGCCCGGCAGGCCGGGGTCGAGCCCTTCGACATCGGCGGCGGTGTAGAGCGGTTTGACATGGATGCCTTCAGGCGTTGCCCAGGTCAGGTCGGCACCCTTGACCTCCTTGGCGGCCATTTTCTGCCAGTCTTCGAGGCTTGGTTTCGTCATCGTCTGTCTCCCGGAAGCCCTATACGCGGGATGAGGGGCCGGGCGTCAATGTTGCGTGCGCGGGGAACATCAGGCCGGCTGGCGGATTTTGGCTTGGGCTACAATATCAGGAGCGCCCGATGGCCGACGAACCCGAAGTGCTGACAACGACCGAGGCGCGCGCCGGAACCGGCACGCATGTTGTGCGGTATGTTTTGTACGCGTCGGTACTGCTGGCGGTGGCAGCGATGGTTTGGACGTTCGTGCTTGCACCCAGGGCGACGCAGCAGGGTGGGACGACGCAGGCTGATCCGGTTGCAGCGCCGGCGAACTGAAGGCCCTGTCGTGACCGCGACGGCGTGGCCTATTCGGCGGCTTCGAGTGTTTCGGTGCGGCCGGTGTTGCCGCCGGCGAGGCCGATGAGGCGTTTTTCGAGGGTCTTGAGCCGGGCGATATTGTCGATTTTCGCGCCGGTGAGGTCGGTCAGGTAGAAGGTGTCGGTGGCGCGTTCGCCATAGGTGGCGATGTGGGCGCTGTGGATGGTGACCCGGCTCTGGAACAGCGCGTGGGTGAGCGAATAGAGCAAGGCCGGGCGGTCGGCGGCATTGACTTCGAGTACGGTGTAGCGATTCGATGCCTTGTTATCGATGAGGACATTGGGTTCGACCTTGAAGACTTCGGCGCGGCGGCGGGCGAGCGGCCGGGCGGCGAGGCGATCGGCCAGGCGGATCTTGCCGGTCAGCACATCTTCGATCATGCGTTTCATGCGGTTGAGCTGGGCCGGTTCAGCAAATGGTTGCCCCAGCGGATCGGCGATGACGAAATTGTCGATGGCCTGGCCATCGCGGGTGGTGTGGATGCGGGCATCGAGAATATTGGCGCCGCCGAGCGAGATGGCGCCGGCGATGCGGTAGAACAGCCCGGGGTGATCGGCGGCATAGATGCTGACCAATGTGGTCCCCGATGCGGCATCGGGGACGGCAGTGATGGACAGCGGCAGGTTGCCGGCGTCGGCCGCATCGATCATGGCGGCGTTGCCGGCCAGAGCCTCCGGCGTTTCGGCAATCCAATAGCTGTCAGCGAGGCGTTTGGCATAGCGGCGGAAGCGGGCCGGATCCCAGCCGAGGGTCGCCGCCAGGCCTTCCTGTTTTGCAGCGATGCGGTCGCTGCGGCCCTTTTGCTTGTGGCCGAGGCGCAGGACTTCTTCGGCTGATTCATAAAGGTCGCGGAGCAACTGGCCCTTCCAATTGTTCCACACCCCCGGCCCGACGGCGCGGATGTCGACAACGGTGAGCACGAGCAGCAGCCGCAGGCGTTCGGGTGAAGCGACCAGTTCGACGAAATCGAGGATGGTCTTGAAATCGGCGAGGTCGCGCTTGAAGGCAGTGCGTGACATCAGCAGATGGTTGCGCACCAGCCAGGCGACGGTTTCGGTTTCGGCCGCGGTCAGGCCAAGGCGCGGACACAGGCGTTCGGCGACATCGCCGCCAAGCTCGGAGTGATCGCCGCCGCGACCCTTGGCGATGTCGTGGAGCAGCACCGCGACATGGAGGACGCGGCGCGAGACGAGTTGTTGAACCACGCGCGCGGAGAGCGGATGTTCCGAACGAAGATTGCCGGATTCGATGCGGGCGACGAGGCCGATGGCGCGGATGGTATGCTCATCGACGGTGTAATGATGGTACATGTCATATTGCATCTGGGCCACGACCCTGCCGAAATCCGGCACGAAGCGCCCGAAAACGCCGGCTTCGTTCATCCAGCGCAGGACACTTTCGGGGTCATTCTGGCTGGTCAGCACATCCATGAACAGCGCGTTGGCCGCCTTGTCGCGGCGGACGCGTTCATCGATGAGCCCGGCATCGCGCGCCGCCTGTCGCATCGCATTGGGATGGATGGCGAGTTTTTGCGCATCGGCAAGCGCGAACATTTCGAGCAGGCGCACCGGATCGGCACGGAAGAAATCCTCGTTTGGCACCCCGATCCGGCCACGGCGCAGAGTGAAGCCGTTGAGTTTTGCCGGCCGCCGGGTAATCGCCGGCATCCAACTGGCCTTGGCAAAGCTTTCATCGAGGTGAGCGAGGAACAGCCCGGTCAAATCGCCGACGGTCTTTGCCATCAGGAAGTAATGCCGCATGAAGCGTTCCACCGCCGACATGCCGCCGCGTTCGGCATAGCGCAGGCGCGACGCCAGCTCGCGCTGGACATCGAAGGTCAGGCGTTCTTCGGCCCGGCCGGCGATGTCGTGGAGGTTGATGCGGACGGCCCAGAGAAAGCTTTCGGCGCGGCGGAACTGGCGGAGTTCGGAGGCGGTGAGCAGGCCCTTGTCGACCAGTTCGGCCACGGTTTCGACCTGATAGGCGTATTTGCCGATCCAGAAGAGCGTGTGCAGATCGCGCAGGCCGCCCTTGCCCTCCTTGAGATTGGGCTCGACGACATAGCGGCTGTCGCCCATTTTCTTGTGGCGTTCATCGCGTTCGGCGAGTTTTTCGGCGGTGAAGGCGCGGGCGGTGCCGGCGACAACGTCCTTGCGGAAACGCGCGGTCGCTTCCTCGTAAAGCGGTTGGTCGCCCCAGACGAAGCGCGATTCGAGCAGCGCTGTGCGGATGGTGATATCGGCCTTGGCCATACGCACCATGTCGTCGAGCGAGCGGGTGGCGTGGCCGACCTTCAACCCCAGATCCCAGAGCAGATAGAGCATGGTTTCGATGACCTGTTCACCCCAGGCGGTCTGTTTCCAGGGTGTGAGGAACAGCAGGTCGATATCCGAAAACGGCGCCATCTGGCCGCGGCCATAGCCGCCGACCGCGACCAGTGTCAGCCGTTCAGACGAGGTGCGGTTGGTCGCGGGATAGAGATCGGTGACGACGGTATCGAACAGGATGCGCAGCAATTGATCGACGAGGAACGCCTGGGCACCGGCGAGTTCAAGACCCTTGGCCGGGGTTTCGCGCAGCCGCCGTTGCAATTCCGCCCTGCCGGTGGCCAGGGCATCGCGCAGGGCGGCGGCGAGCAGGGCGCGGCGGTGTTCAAAGCCCTTGGTGACCGCCATCTGGTCCGAGAGCGCATCGGCAAGCGCGCGCCTGTCGATGATGGCACGGCGGTTCGGGACGATGTCGGGGCGGGAGGCCATGACGCTTGATAGGCGCGGGA
>JANPEP010000152.1:0-5628 GCA_031422995.1 Polymorphobacter sp.
GGCGAAGTCATCGTCGAATCCCGCCTCGATGGCCTCGCCTTCGATGCCCTCAAGGTCGGCCTTCCCGTCTCGCTGCGCATCATTCCCTTCGGCACCGGCCACACCTTCGCATTCGGACCCGCAACATGAGTGACGTGCGCATCATCGGCATCGGCATCCACCGCTTCGGCCGTACCGAAGGCATGTCGGGCCTCGACCAGGGTGTGTTCGCCGCTCGCGCCGCCCTTGCCGATGCCGGGGTCCAATGGCCCCAGATTGAGGCCGCATACGGCGGCTCGTCGGCGGCAGGCAATTCCGACATCATGGTCTCGCGCCTCGGCCTCACCGGCGTGCCGTTCATCAATGTCGCCAACGGCTGTGCCACCGGCGGCTCCGCCCTTGGCTCGGCGGTCGCCGCCATCAAATCCGGCCAGGCAGACCTCGCGCTGGCCGTGGGCTTCGACAAGCATCCGCGCGGCAGCTTCGATCCCAAACCTGCCGAATGGGGCCTGCCCGAATGGTATGGCGAAACCGGCCTCATGCTCACCACGCAATTCTTCGCGCTGAAACTGCGCCGCTACATGGAAATCCATGGCATCACCGTCCCCACTCTTGGCCGCGTCGCCGAAAAGGCGTTCTCCAATGCCGTCCACGCCCCCCACGCCTGGCGGCGAGAGGAAGTCGATCTCGAAACCATCCTCAATGCCCAGATGGTCAATGATCCGCTCACCAAATTCATGTTCTGCGCACCGGCCGAAGGCGCCGTCGCCCTTATCCTCGCCTCGAAGAAAAAGGCCCGCGAACTCGGCGTCACCGGTGTGAAGATCGCCGCCGTCACCATCCGCACCCGCCCACCCGGCAGCTTCGAAGTCTTCGCCCCTTCGCTCGACATCACCCGCGGCCCATCGGCCACCAACCTCGCCAGCGCCGCCGCGTTCGAAACTGCCGGCATCGGCCCCGAAGATATCGACGTCGCACAACTCCAGGACACCGAATCCGGCGCCGAAATCATGCACATGGCCGAAAACGGCTTCTGCAAGGATGGCGAGCAGGAAGCCTGGATCGCCGAAGGCCGCACCAGATTGAATGGCCAGCTTCCCATCAACACCGATGGCGGCTGCCTCGCCTGTGGCGAACCCATCGGCGCCTCTGGACTTCGCCAAGTCTATGAAAACGTTATACAATTACGCGGAGCCGGCGAAGGCCGCCAGGTCGTCAACAACGATAAAATCCCCAAAACCGCCTATTCCCACGTCTATGGCGCCCCCGGCCTCTCCGCCGTCGCCATCCTGGAGCGCTGAACCATGGCTCGTCTAACCGGAAAAGTCGCCCTCATCTCCGGCGGCGCCGAAGGCCTCGGCGCCGCCATCGCCCGGCGCTTCGTCGCCGAAGGCGCCCGCGTCATGCTCGGCGACATTCAACTCGACAAGGCTCGCGCCCTCGCCCGCGAACTCGGCGAGTCCTGCGACGCCGTCCTCCTCGATGTCACCCTCCCCGAAAGCTGGGAATCCGCCGTCGATGGCACCCTGCGCAGCTTCGGAAAACTCAACATCCTCGTCAACAATGCCGGCATCTCCGAACCCGGCGCAGTGTCGGACGTGTCAAAGGAATCCTGGTCCCGCACCATGCGCATCAATTTGGATGGCGTCTTCCACGGCACCCAGGCTGCGCTCCCCGCCATGGTCGCCGCCAACGAAACAGGGTCCATCGTCAACCTCTCGTCGATGCTCGCCCTACGCCCCGGCGGCATCTTCGCGGCCTATTGCGCCTCAAAGGCCGCGGTCGCCATGCTCACCAAATGCACCGCGCTCGATTGCGCTGCCAAGGGCTGGCCAATCCGCGCCAATTCCGTCCACCCCGGCGCCATCGAAACCCCCATGCTCGATCGCTATCTCAGCCTCACGCCCGAACTCACCCGTGAACAAGCCTATGCCGGCTTCGCGCAAAATCACCCGATGGGCCGCTGTGGCAAACCCGAAGAAATCGCCGCCGCCTGCCTTTTCCTCGCCTCCGACGAGGCCAGCTTTACCACCGGCACGGAATTGACCGTTGACGGCGGCGGCTTCATCCGGGATTGATGACATGACCACAGGCCCCATGAGCACCGGACCCATCCAGGCGCACTTCATCGCCGCCGGCAAATATCACGACATCGATTTCGCCCGCCTCGAAATCCTGAAACTCATGGCCGAAGAACCCCGCATCCGCGCCACCGTCGCCATGGACTATGCCAACACCGATCGCCTCGCGACGTGCGAATTCCTCGTCACCTACACCTGCGACGTCATCCCCAATGCCGCCGAAGTCGCCGCCCTTAAAACCTTCCTCGCCCGCGGTGGCCGCTGGCTCGCTCTCCACGGCACCAACTCCATCCTGCGCTTCCTCGAATCCGGCCTCGTCGACGCTCCCGACGAAGCCCCCGAACTCATGGAAATCCTCGGCTCACAGTTTGTCGCCCATCCCCCCATCGGCACCTTCACCGTCGAAGTCCCGCCCACCGGCGATCCCCTCACCCACGGCCTCACCGATTTCGAAATCAACGACGAACTCTACCTCTCGCGCACCACCGCTCCCATCGAAACCCTCATGCTCACCCGCTTCACCGGTGAAGCGACGGGCTTTGTCGACAGCGAGTGGAAAGACGCCGAAGTCCCCATCCTCTACCGCCGAAAATATGCCCGCGGCGAAATAGTCTATTGCACCCTCGGCCATTGCCGGGGCCATTATGACGTCGCGGTGTTCACACCGTTCTGGCCGCATCCCGAACGCTGCGGCTGGAATTACCCGATTTATTACGAAATCCTGCGGCGCTCATTGCGCTGGGCTGCAGGCACGGAGTGACCCGATGGACATGAGCTTCAGCCCCGCCGACCTCGCCTTCCGCGACGAAGTGCGCGGCTTTCTTGCCCAGGAACTGCCACAACGCCTGCGCGACGGCATGAACGGTACGCCATCGGTGTTCGTCGAACCCGAAATCGGCCTCGAATGGCAACGCATCCTCCATGCCAAGGGCTGGCTCGCCTATCAATGGCCGGTCGAAAACGGCGGCACCGGCTGGACTCCGGTGCAACGCTACATCTTCGAAAAGGAATGCGCGCTCGCCGATGCCCCCTCGCTGTCGGTCCTCGGCCTCAAACTCGTCGGCCCGGTCATCGCCCGCTTCGGCACGCCCGAACAAAAATCGCGCTTCCTCGAACGCATCCTCACTGGTGACGATCTCTGGTGCCAGGGCTATTCCGAACCCGGTTCGGGCAGCGACCTCGCCAGCCTGAAAACCCGCGCCGTGCGAACCGGTGACAAATACATCGTCAACGGCACCAAGATCTGGACCACCCACGCGCATTATGCCGACTGGATGTTCTGCCTCGCCCGCACCGACCCGGATGTGAAACCCCAGGCCGGCATCTCCTTCCTGCTCATCAACATGCGCCAGCCCGGCATCACCGTCCGCCCGATCATCGGCATGGCCGGCGATCATGAAGTCAATCAGGTCTTCCTCGATGACGTCGAAGCGCTTGTCGCAGATCGCATCGGCGACGAAGGTCAGGGCTGGACCATCGCCAAATATCTCCTCGAAAACGAACGCGGCGGCAGCTGCGCCGCCCCCCGGCTTCTGGCAGAACTCGACCGCCTCGATCGCCTCACCGCCGATCAGCCATCAGGCACCAACGGCGCTTTGGCCCACGATCCGGATTTCGCCCGCCGCCTCGCCAAACTGCGCCTCGAAGCCGAAGCGCTCGAAATGACCGAACTGCGCGTGCTGGGCGAACTCGCGCAAGGGCGCAAACCCGGGCCACAAACCTCCCTCATCAAACTCGTCGCCAGCAGCCTGCGCCAGCACATCGACGAACTCGCCGTCGAAGCGTTCGGTTACGACGGCCTGCAACTCGCCACCGAACGGCCCTTGTACGGCAACGAAAGCCCCGAACCCATCGGCTCGAAACCCGCCCAACTCGCCATGCCGACCTACCTCAACAGCCGCGCCTGGACGATCTTCGGCGGCTCCAACGAAGTCCAGAAAAACATCATCGCCAAGACCGTATTGGGCCTCTGATCTGCTCCCCTCCCGGTTGACGCGAAGGCGCCGCCTATGGCTGCGGGAGGGGTCGGGGGTGGGGGAGTCTGGCCCCAACCTGACTTCCAACGCACCAACCCCCGTTCCCATCCCCGCCTACCTTTGCTACCTTGGCCAAAGGGCGGTTGAACCGGGGCAAAAATGGCAGGGCAGGGGGCATTTGCAACAGCGATTCAGCCGCTTCTCGTTGTCCTGTGCCTCATCCTCCTCCCCGCCCCCGCCGCCGCTGACAACCTCCACAACGGCGTCGCCAGCTGCGGCGGCACCACCTGCCACGGTCGCCAGGAAGCCACAGGGCCGCGCGTCCGGCAAAACGAACTCCTCACCTGGCAAAACTCCGCCAGCCTCACCGGCGCCCATGCCCGCGCCTTTGCCACGCTCAAACAACCCCGCGCCCGCCTGATCGGCCAACGCCTCGGCATCGCCGATGTCAGCCAAAGCCCCGAATGCGTGAATTGCCACGCCGACCCCGCGCCCAATCGCGGCCCGCAATGGCGGCAGGCCGATGGCGTCGGTTGTGAAGCCTGCCACGGTGGCTCGGGCACCCCCGCCACCGGCTGGCTCGCCTCCCACGCCGCCGTCGCCGCCAGCCATGCCGACAATGTCGCCCGCGGCCTATGGGCGATCAACAAGCCCGCCGTCCGCGCCAATGTCTGCCTCGATTGCCACTGGGGTTCCGCCAAACCCGGGCAGTTCGTCACCCACAAGGTCATGGCCGCCGGCCACCCCCGCCTCGCCTTCGAGCTCGACTTGTTCACCGCGCTCCAGTCGCACCACGACGAGGACGCCGACTATGCCAGGCGCAAACCCATCCCCGGCGGCGTCAAACTCTGGTCGGTCGGCCAGGCCCTCGCCGTCAACCGCGCCCTCACCCTGCAACCGGCGCGCTCGGGCGGCACCTTCCCCGAATTCACCTTCTTCGATTGCCGCTCCTGCCACCGGACGTTCAGCGACGATCCCGCCATCCCGCTCATCGCCCGCACCAATCCCGGCCGGCCGATCGCGCCCGGCCAACCGTTGTGGAACGATGAAAACCTCATCATGCTGACGGCAGCCGCCAGGGTCGCCGCCCCCTCCCTCGCCCGCCAGCTCGAAATCCAATCCCGCGCCTTCCACGCCAGCCTCGGCGCCGACCGTCCCGGCGCGCTGAAAGCCGCCGCCGCCCTCGCCGAAACCACCACCCAACTCGCCCAGGCCTTTGAATCCACCACCTTCAACCGCACCCAGACCTTCGCCATGCTCGACGCCGTGCTGACCGAAAACGCCGCCAGCCTCACCGATTATCAAGGCGGCGCCCAGGCCGTCATGGCCGCCGACACCCTCATTTCCGCCCTGGTCAGCGCAGGCCATATCGAGCGCTCGGCCGCCGCGTCCCTCCGCCCCGATCTCGACCGCGCCTACACCGCCGCACGCGACGCCAACCGCTGGCAACCCAATGAACTCCGCGCCGCCCTGGCCACCCTCGCCGCCCGCGTCAGGACCTTGAAGTGAAACCCCTCTCCCCCTGCGGGAGAGGGCGACTCGGCCATTTGGCCGAGCGGGGTGAGGGGTTCCTCCGCCCCACCCTCATCACC
>JANPEP010000153.1:0-1834 GCA_031422995.1 Polymorphobacter sp.
GATCGATCGCCATTATTGCAGCGTCGGGCGATCGCCAGTGCCACCCGGCCCCTGGGCAAAGGTCATCAGCGCCGTCAGCGTTGCCGCGCGGTCGGCGAGGTCGTCGGCTTCGAGCAGCGCCTGTTTCTCCACCGGATCGAACGGGCAGACGCTTGCCAGTGTCGTCACCAGCGATTCATCATCGGCGGACTGCACCGCTTCCCAATCGGCCGAAAGCCCCTGGGCATCGAGATAGGCGCGCAGCACATCCTCCAGCCCGGCGCGCGCCACGGCGGCCAGCGCCTCGGGCTCGTCGCGATCATCGCCGAATTCATGATAATCGGCCATGACCTGGCGATACAGCGTCGTGCGATCAAGCTCGGCGGAGATGCGGAAACGGGTGACGCCGGTGAGCGCGATCAGGATGCGGCCATCGTCGGTTTCGCGGTAATCGGCGATGCGACCGAGGCAGCCGACCTCGTAAAGCGGTGGCGGTTCGCCTTCACTCCGGGGCTGGATGATGCCGATAACGCGATTCGCGGCGCCGGTGGCGGCCATCGCATCGCGGACCATGGCGAGGTAGCGCGGTTCAAAAATGTTGAGCGGCAGGACGCCGCGCGGCAGCAGCAGCGCGCCCGTGAGCGGGAAGACTGGCACAGCGGCGGGCAGGGGCTCGTTTTCGCTCATGAGAACAGGATCGAGCGCAGGCGGGCGCGGGTGCGGATGGACCAGGCGTCATCAAGTCCGGTGGCTTCGAACATCTTGAGCAAGGTGGTGCGCGCGGCGCCGTCGTTCCAGCCGCGATCGGCGGCGATGATGGCAAGCAGCGCTTCGGCGGAGGCATCACGGTTACCACGGGCGAGGAGCGCGCCGGCGAGGTCGAAGCGCAGCTGGTGATCGTCGGGGTTCGCCGCGACCTTCGCCTCCAGCCCCGACAGGTCTTCGACCGGCACGGCTTCGGCGGCCAAGGCCACCGCAGCACGGGCACGAATCACATCGGCATCCTTTGATTCGGCGGCGACATTGGCGAGCGCTGCGCCGGCGGCTTCCGTCTGGCCCAGCGCCAGCAGTGACAACGCATATTTGCCCGCCAGATTTTCGCGCTCGGGCAGTTCCTGGAACAACGCGCCGAGCATTCCGGCGGCATCTTCATGGGCGCCGGCCGCCGTTGCAGCATCGGCAGCTTCGATCAGCGCGGCAATTTCGGCTTCGGCATCGGCTTCACCCGGCGGCAATGGCGCGCCGGCGAGCAGGCGATCGATGAAGGCTTTCAACTCGCGCTCGCCCAAGGCCCCCTGGAAACCATCGACTGGCTGGCCATTGAGGAACGCATAGACCGTGGGGATCGACTGGACGCGAAACTGGCTGGCGAGCGTCGTATTCTTGTCGACGTCGATCTTGACGAGTTTTACCCGTGGCGCGTGTTCAGCGGTGACGCGTTCGAGCAGCGGCGTCAGCGTCTTGCATGGCCCGCACCATTCGGCCCAGAAATCGACGAGCACCAGCGCGTCCTTCGACGCTTCGACGACATCGCGGCGGAAGGCCTCGATACTGGCTTTTTCGGTGGCGGCGGTGGCGAGGCTGGCCAAGGTTCTGCCCTTATCAACTGGTGCTCGCGGCATATGGGGCCGGGGGCGGGTTTTTGCCAACCCCGACGCTGCGTTCGCGATGCCGCAGGGCGTTTTTACCCGATTCCGCTTGCATGTGCGAAGCGGCTTGTGTTAGCCGCGCCGCTCGCCACGATACGTCGTTGGTCGAGCGGGCGTAGCTCAGGGGTAGAGCGCAACCTTGCCAAGGTTGAAGTCGAGGGTTCGAATCCCTTCGCCCGCTCCAGCCGCACGGCGGCTGAGAGCAA
>JANPEP010000154.1:0-3442 GCA_031422995.1 Polymorphobacter sp.
TGGCGCGGCGGCGCCGGTGATGGAGGGGTTGAGCGTTTTGGGACCGGCGGCGGCGCCGCTGGCGATGTTGCGCGGGCGGCATCGGCAGCGGTTGCTGGTGCAGGCGCGGCGCAGCCTCGCGTTGCAGCGGGTGGTGCGGGAGTGGCTGGCGGCGGTGGCGGTGCCGGCGAATGTGCGGGTGGTGGTGGATGTGGACCCGTATAGTTTTGTGTGAGCTTAACTGGCCGCCAGGCGTTCGAAGATTGCCACAACGGCGCTGGGTGGGGCGTTGTCGAGGGCGCCGCGTTCGACTTCGGCGGCTGTCCACAGCCAGCTTTGCGCCGGGTCGTCGCGCATCGTCCATTCCGGGAACAGGCGGGCGGCGACAATCGTGCGGTTGATCGGGGTGACGGTGAGGTGGCGATTGTCGCGGGCGATGCGGGCGAAGGTGGCGTCGACAGCGGCCGGGGGGCCTTCGAGGAGTTGCAGGTAGAGATCGGCGCGGCAGATGAGAGCGCCGGTGAGGCCGTCGCGGGCGTTGTTGCGGCGCGCCTGGAGCAGGATGCCGTTGAGCATCGCATCGTCGAAGCCGAAGGGTTGCGACCGGTAGACAAGTTGCACCAATTCCATATGTTTTCCCGTTCATCGCCTGCCGCCACAATGGCGCAGGATGCGGGCTACGCAAAGCGATGAGTCTGTGGTGCCGGGTGATGGGAGGCGGGGATGGATGCAGCGTATGACCTGATGGAAGCGGTGCCTACGGTGGCGGAGCATGGGCGGTTGCGGGTGATTGCCGGGATGAGTGCGAAGGCGCCGGAGGCGGCGGCGTTGGGGTTGCCGAACAGTTGGTATGGGGTGGTGGTGCGGCATGGGGGTGTTGCGGTGGGCATGGGGCGGGTGGTTGGTGATGGCGGGCTGTTTTTCCAGGTGGTCGATATTGCCGTTGATCCGGCGCATCAGGGGCGCGGGTTGGGCAAGGCGATCATGGCGGCAATTGTTGCCAAGTTGCGGCGGGATGCGCCCGCGAGTGCTTATGTGAGCCTGATAGCCGATGGCGAGGCGTATCGGCTGTATGCCCAATATGGCTTTGCGTTGACGGCGCCGGACTCGGTGGGGATGGCGATGACGATGAGTTGACGGGGGTTTCGGTTGCCCCATGATGGCGAGAAGGCGCGAAACAGCGTCGATTCGGGAACCTTGGGAGGGTGTTATCGAACCGGCAGTGGCGCCTGGGCTGGCCCTGGCGAGTGATGAGGAGGCGGGGCGGTTGGTTGAGGCGGCGGCAACGCCGGCGACGGGGCTGCCGTCGCAGCGGGCGGCGCGGGCCTGGGCGTTGATGCAGGCGACGCGTGATCCGTATGTGATCATGATCGCGATTTACATCTTTGCGCCCTATTATGTGACGCGCGTCGTCGGCGACCCGGTGGTGGGGCAGACGCTGGTGGCATCCGCCAACAAATGGGGCGGGTGGATCGTGATGTTTTCGGCGCCGTTGCTGGGGGCGATGATCGACCGGTTGGGGCCGCGCAAGCCATGGTTGGCGGGCGTGGTGGCGTTGATGGTCGGGTGCATCACGGCGCTATGGTTCACGCCGCCGACGGGGGCGGGGCTGTCGCGCGAGGTGATCGTGGTCATTCTGGCGGCGATGACGGCACTGTTTGCCTATCACGAGATGTTGCACAATGCGCTGTTGCTGCCGGCGGCGGGGATGGCGGGGGCCGGGCGGGCTTCGGGGCTGGCGCTGGCGGGGGGCAATGCGGTTTCGGTGCTGATGCTGGTGGGGGTGTTGTTTGCCTTTGCCCTGCCGGGGCGGGTCGATTGGGGGTGGTTGCCGGCGGCGCCGCTGTTTGGGCTGGACCCGGCGTTGGGGGAGCCGGACCGGATCACCACGCTTATCGTGGCGGCGGTGATGGCGGTGGGGGCGATTCCGTTGTTCCGGTTCGTGCCGGACATGGCGCGATCTGCGTTGAGTGTGCCGCAGGCGGTGCGGGCGGGGGCCGGCGACCTGATGCAATTGGTGCGCGAGGCGCGGGGGCATCGCAATCCGTTGATCTTTTTGCTGGCGCGGATGGTTTATACCGATGGATTGACGGCGATTCTGGTGTTCGGCGGGTTGTTTGCCGCCGGTGTGATGCGGTGGGGCACGCTGGAAATGCTGGGTTATGGCATTGTTTTGTCGGTGGCGGCGGTGGCGGGCGGGTTGCTGGCGGGGGTCCTGGACGATGCCATTGGGCCGAAGCTGGCGGTGAAGCTGGAGCTGGCGTTGTTGGTCGTGGTGCAGGCGCTGTTGCTGGGGATGGGGCGGGAGCGCATCCTGTTCCGGCCGTGGAAGGGCGAGCCGTTCTGGGACGGGCCGATGTTCACGACGCTGCCGGAAGTGGTGTTCCTGGGGCTGGGTTGCGTGGTGGCGATCACCGTGACCGCTGCCTATGCATCGTCGCGGACGCTGCTGACGCGGGTGGCGCCGCCGGACAAGATGGGGGTGTTTTTCGGGCTGTATGTGCTGTCGGGCAGCGCGACGATGTGGCTGGGGCCGTTATTGGTGGAAAGCGCGACGCGGGCCGGGGGGACGCAGGCGTGGGGGATGGCGCCGGTTGTGGGGATGCTGGCGGTGGGGTTGCTGGGGTTGATGTTTGTAAAGGGGGGCGGGCGGATTTCGGGATAGGGGGGGCGCTGGCGAAAGTGCGTCCGCTTCAAGGCGTGGGCGGATGAGCAGGGAATGTCAGGAATTGGTGGAAATCGGACATACTCCGATCTATCCTTTGACCGGTGAGAATTCCGCTAGCCCTCCTGCTGCTGTGCGCAATGCTCGTTGGCTGCCGCAAGCCTGATTGGCAGATCGTTCCCTTGCCCTCATCGCCCGATGGGCAGTTCAGAGCAGAAGCTCGCGTTCTTAGTGAGGGGGCCGAGTTGTACGTGACGAAGCACGGTCAAGCTTGGTCCGAATACGCTTGGATGGCGCTCGGGCAATGTAGTAATGCCGAGTTCTATTGGGCGGACAAATTCACCGCGATTCTAGCCTATGACAAGGCTGAGATCGTCTATTTCGTCGATAACCCAGAACATTGGGCCGGAGCTCACGTCCGGATCTGCAACCGCTCAACCACCGCGTGTCCGCCACCCGTAACTGAGGTCAAGAAAATCCCCGGTTGCGATGATCATTCGATGTAGTCGGCTAGCTTGGTCACGTCCGCAATAGAGCGGTAGCCGTCATAACCGTGGCCGCCATCCCGACCCGTGCCGGAAGGGCAAGAATTGGTGGTTAGCTGCCGTTGGAGTTACCGCCGAAAAAGTTGAATATCGCCATGCAGCAGAAGCGAACGAACACCCCGAAAAGCAACATCGGCGGCGCGAGCCAGATTATTTGCCTGTCCCAGCCCCACCCGAGATTGAAGGCCCAATCACAGACGGTTGCGACCCACATCAGCACCAGCAACGCTGTGAACATCGCAAAGATGAGGTT
>JANPEP010000155.1:0-19296 GCA_031422995.1 Polymorphobacter sp.
TGGGGAGTTTCAACATGGTCACGTCCTTCGGCACCGATCCGGCGCTCAACGGCTATTATGCGCCGTTCCATGCCGAGATGGACGCGCCCGACCTGGTAATCGAAGGCACATTGCCCGCAGGGTTGCACGGCAGCTTTTATCGCAATGGCCCGGACCCGCAGTTTCCGCCGCATGAGCAGGACCGTTACCATGTGTTCGATGGTGATGGCATGGTGTTCGCCATCCATATCGCCGGCGGCAAGGCGAGCATGAAGAACCGCTGGGTTCGCACATCCAAGTTCAACGCCGAGCGGGTAGCGGGCAAGCGGTTGTTCGGAGTGTTCGGCAATCCGCGATTCAATGATCCTTCGGTCAGCCCGATGGATTATTCGACCGCCAACACGCATATCTGGCCACACGGTGGCAAGCTGTATGGCCTGATGGAAGGCTGCCCGCCGGTGGCGATGGACCCCGATACGCTGGAGACCCTGGGGTCGGAAACGTTTGGCGGGGCCGTGACCGGGCCGTTCACCGCGCATCCGAAAATCTGCCCCGATACCGGCGACATGCACGCCTTTGGATATTCGGCGAAAGGGCCGGGTTCTACGGCCGTGCGGTACAACATCATTGATTCGCAAGGGCGGCCGAAACACACGACCTTCCTCGACCAACCCTATGCCAGCATGATGCATGATTTCATGATGACCGAGAATTACGTGATTTTCCCCGTCATGCCCGTTGTGATCGATATGGGCCGTGCCATGTCGGGCAAGCCGATGGCGGCGTGGGAAGGCGATCGGCCGACGATGTTCGGCATCATGCCCAAGGGCGGCACCGCCGAGAACCTGCGCTGGGTGGAAAGCGATCCGCTGTTCATGTTCCACAGCGCCAATGCCTTCGAGCGCGGCGGCGACATCGTCATCGATGTGGCGGGTTCAAAGCGCGCGCCGTTGATGCCCGATGTGAATGGCGCGATGCCAAGCCATGCGGAGACGCGCTTTGCGATGCGGCGCTGGGTGGTCGGCAAATCAGCGGTCACCGAGGAAACCATCGACGGCATGGACGTGCAGTTCCCGCGCATCGATGATCGGCGGCAGGGGCGGGAATATCGCGCCATTTATGCCAATGGCACGGTGCGGCCGACGGCTGGCCGCGTCGATGGGTTCGACATGCTGGTGCGGATCGATCCGGAAACCGGCGCGCGGGATGGGTTCGATGCGGGGGACGGCGCCTATCTGGGCGAGCCGGTGTTCGTTGCGGACGGAACCGGCGAGACCGAGGGGTGGCTGTTGTCGCTGCGGTGGGATTCGGTTCGGAACGAAAGTGCGCTGCTGGTCATGGATGCGGGGCATCTTGGCGATGGGCCGGTGGCGGTGGTGCGGATGCCGGCGCGGGTGCCGGGGGGGTTTCATTGCCATTGGCGGGCGGGGGGTTGAGTTAAGGGCCACCGGCGGCCGGGGCCGTGGACCCCAGCCGCCGGAGGCGCCATTCCTATGTCTTTGAAGCGTCCCAGCCACATTGCTGGCCCTTGTTCTGTTGCTTCAACCACAGCTGCAAGGGCGCGAAATAGGCCAGCATCGCCTTGCCGGACATCTCGCGGGTCCCGGTGAACGCCTGCAGGGCGTCAGGCCAGGGTTTGGAGGCGCCCATCGCCAGCATGGCGTTCAACTTTTCGCCCACGGCCTTGTTGCCATAAATCGAGCAGCGATGCAGCGGCCCGGTCCATCCGGCCTGTTTGCACGCGGCCTCGTAGAACTGGAATTGCAGGATGCGGGCGAGGAAGTAGCGGGCATAGGGCGTATTACCGGGGATGTGATATTTGGCGCCGGGGTCGAAATCGGGTTCGCTGCGTGGGCCAGGCGGGATGATCCCCTGATATTCGAGCCGCAGGTCGGTCCAGGCCTTGTTATAGTCCGCAGGCTTGGTCGCGCCCGAGAACACACCCCAGCGCCATTTGTCCAACAGCAGCCCAAACGGCAGAAAGGCAACCTTGTCCATCGCCTGGCGCAACAAGAGCCCGACGTCCTTTGAAGCGTCGGGGACTTTCGCGGCATCGAGCAGCCCGATTTTGACCAGATAATCAGGTGTTACGCTGAGCGCGGCGAAATCGCCGATGGCTTCGTGGAAGCCGTCGTTGGCGCTGTTGAGATACAGGTAGGGCTGCTTGTTATAGGCTCGCTGGTAATAATTGTGGCCAAGCTCGTGGTGGATGGTGACAAAGTCGCCGGTGTTGACCTTTGTGCACATCTTGATGCGCAGATCGTCTTTGTTGTCGAGATCCCAGGCGCTGGCGTGGCAGATGACTTCGCGGTCAGCCGGCTTGGTGATTTGCGAGCGTTCATAAAAGGTTGCGGGCAGTGGTGCGAAGCCGATGGAGGAGTAGAAAGCTTCGCCGGCCTTGACCATCTTCAGCGGATCATAGCCCTTGGCGACGAGCAGCGCACCGGTGTCATAGCCGACATCGCCGGCGCCGGCGGGGGCGACGATGTCATAAATGTCGCCCCATTCCTGCGCCCACATGTTGCCGAGCAGATCGGCCCGGATGGGACCGGTCTTTGCCTGCACGGCATCGCCATATCTGGCGTTGAGTTTGGTGCGAGTGAAGCAATGCAAGTCGTTGTAGAGCGGTTTGACTTCGCCCCACAGCCGATCGAGCAGCGCGGCAAAATCATCAGCGGGCATGTCATACCCCGAGCGCCACATCGCGCCGGTGTCGGCAAAACCCAATTCGCGGGCGCCTTCATTGGCGATTTCGACCATGCGGACATAGTCGCTGCGCATCGGGCGGCCGACCTTGTGCCAGGATTCCCACATTTCCTTGGTGAGCGCCGGGTCGCGGGTGGTGCCCATCAGGGCTTCGAGGTCGTTGCCATTGGTTTCGACGCCCTTGAGGGTGCCCTTGCCCTTGCCATAGGTCGATTGCAGCCGAGTGGTGAGAACCGCGAGTTCATCGGCGGCGCCTTCGCGATCCGGGGCGGGGAGGACGATGCCCTGCTTGAGGAAACCGAGCTTGCGTTCGGTGTCGTAATCAAGGCCTGCAACGCCGTTGAAGCGTGCGGCCTGCTTGGCCAGCTTGACCGTCAGCAACGTGCCTTCGGCGCCGGATTTCGCCGCCAACGCGTCGGTATCGTCGGTGATATAGGTGTTGTTCACCCAGGCGACGCGTTGGGCATAGTCGCTGTAGGTCGACAACTGTTTTTCGGCATCGGCAACGAAGGCGGCGGCCTCAGCGGCGCTTGGCGGCGTGGCGGCGTGTGCCGCTGTGGGCGCACACGACAAGGCTGCGGCGAGAGCCATCAAGGACACGGGGGATTTCACGTTTTAATGCTCCCAAAGGTTTTATTGTTGCGTAATGCGATGCGCCGGAGCGAGACGAGCGTCAAGCGTGCTGAAGCCAGGCGGCAATGGCAGTGCCGAAATCGGCCTTGGTAACGGCGCTCATGTGGTTGCCGGGGATTTCGGCATAGGCGGCGTTGGGGAGGGTGAGGGCAAGGTCTGGCGCCGAGCCATTGTCCTGGTCGTTGACGCCACAGACAACAAGTGTCCGTGTGTCCAGAGTGCGGATGGTTTCGACGGGGGTGGCCTGTTGGGAGCGCAGGACGTGTGCCACGGCTGCGCCATCTATATGATTTTGCTTCATGAAGGTGGCGGCAGCGGCTTCGGCGGTGCCGGGGGTGAAGCTGTCGGGATTGGCGATGATGTTGAGGAACCATTGGGCGCGTTCGGCGCCGCCCGTAAGGCCAGCGAGACCCATGCCGCCGAGGATGAGGCGGCGCGGTTTGAGGCCGCGGACCAGCAAACGGACCGCGGTGCGGGCCCCCAGCGAGTAGCCGCCGAGGTCGAAATCATGGAGATCGAGGTGCTTCACCAGGGCTTCGATGTCGTGCGCCAGGACATCGGCGGGGTAGGCAGCGGGGTCGTGCGGGGCAGCGCTTTGGCCATGGGCGCGAAAATCCGGCATGATGACGCGAAAACCGGCGGATGCGATTTCGGCTGCTGCTCCGAATTTGCGCCAGTTCATCTCGCCGGAGCTGAACAGGCCGTGGAGCAGGACAATCGGCTTGCCCTGACCCAGTTCATGCCAGGCGATGCGGGTGGCATCGAACGACAGGAAATCGTCGCGGTGGAGGGTCATCATTCGGGGCTGCCTTTCACTTCAGTATCGCGAAGGCCGGCATAGACCACGGCCGGAACGGTGGCGACGAGGCTCCAGGCGAGCAGTTCGAACAGCGCCGTGAACCACGACCCGGCGGGGCCGGCAAAACCGGCGACCAGAACCGCCGAGGGGGCCAGGGTAACGCCGACCAGCAGCGCCAACGCCAGCGTGCGGTTGCGATTGCCCTGCGTCAGCGCTGCCGCCCGGCGGAAAGCGGGCATGGGCGCCAGCCGTTCGACAACCGCCACCGGCACGACCGGCATGACGACGCACACCGCCCAGAGCCCGGCAGCGAGCAGCAGCGAATCGAGCAGCCAACCCACCAGCGTGCCGTGCCGGGCGAACAGTTGCAGCGTCAGGCCGATGACGATGGCAACGCCGACAAGCAGTGCCGCCTGCACCCCCGGTTGTGCCCGGGCCAGGCCTTCGCGCAGGAAATCGCGCGGCGGCAGAGCACGGCCGCGCAGCCGGGCGACGACGCCCCAGCTGACCAGCGCCACATAGAGCATGGCGCAAACCCCGCGCAGCGTGATGAGCACGGTTGTCCAGTCATCGCCCGCAGCGAGCCGGCGCATCAGTACACCGGGCAGCACGACCAGCAGGAAGCCGGCGAGCGCGACACCGGCAAAATCGCGGACAAACGCATCAAGGGTGCGCTTGATTGCCAGCGCAACGTCGAGGCGCGCGGCCTGGTTTGACTCATGGCTCACCCGGCCTTCGATTCCCGCGCTGCGGCCACGGCCTCCTTGAGCTTTTCATAGCCGACGGCGCCCGACAGGATGCGGTTGCCGATGACATAGCTGGGGGTTCCGGTCAGGCCGAGGGCGCGACCGAGTTCGAGATTTTTCTTGATTTCGGCCTTGAGCGCCGCCGAATTGAGGTCCTTGGCTGTCTTCATCTCGTTAAGGCCGGCTGTGCGCACCATGGCGATGGTGCGTTCATGCTCGACCTTGCCGGGTGATTCGAACATCGCATTGTGGAAGCGCGCGTAATGGCCCTGTTGTGCCGCCGAAAGGCTGGCCATCGCGGCTTCCTCGCTGGCCGGGGACAGCACCGGGAAATCACGATAAACGATGCGGACACCCTTGTCGGCGGCGGCGAGTTTGGCGACATCGGCATGGCCCTGACGGCAATAGGGGCAGGCGTAATCGAAGAACACCACCACCGGCACATCGCCATCGGGGTTGCCGGCGACGGCGCCGGCAAAGGGCGTTTCGATCTCCTTGCGGTTGCTCGACAGGAGTTGCGTGACTTCGCGATCCTGCAACCGGGTCATGGCTTCCGGAATGATTTCGGGGTGGGCGAGGATATAGTCGCGCACAATCTTTTCGATCGCGGCCTTGTCGGAGTTCGCCACTGTGGCGGGTCCGGTTCCGGCCGCCAGCACTGCGCCGCCGATGCCGGCCGCCAGCACCGCCGCAATTGCCCAGACTGCCCGCACACGTTTTTCCATGATCTGCTTCAGTCCTTTGGTGTTCATCGGCGCTTCTTCTTGTCGAGTTCGTCGGCGGCGACCAGCGCAATGTCATCGGCGCGTATCCAGTCAGGGCTGCCCTTTTGCAAGCCGCCAAGCGCCGTGCGGGCATTGGCCGCCGCCCCCTTGGCATTGCCTTCGAGATTATAGCGTTCGGCGGCGGCGAGCGCGGCGCGTGGTTCATCGCCCTTGCGGTCGTAAATCACGCCCAATTGATACCAGGCGAAGGGGTTTTCACGGTCGCGGGCGATGGCGCGCTTTAGCAGCGGTTCGGCTTCGGCGAAATCGGCCTTGTCCTCGGTGGAAATCAGCGCGTGACCAAGAAGGGTCATGATCAGCGGCTCGTTGGGGGCATTTCTCACCGCTTGGCGCAACACCGGCACCGCAGCATCGACCTTGCCCGATTCGAGCAATATCTGGCCCTTGAGTTCGAGGAAATACGGGTCGCCGGGCGCGGTTTTCAGCAGTTTGTCGACTTCGCCATTGGCAGCATCGGCATAGGCCGAACGGTGCCAGGCATAGGCGCGGGCGTAATGCGCCGGCACCGATTGGTCGGATTCGGGATAGATTGCCATCACCCGCGGCGGTTCCTCGACAAAGCCGACCAGCTTGCCCTTTACCCGCAGGAAACGCGCCTGCAGTGCCGGGTCTATGGGGCGATTCCACGCCGGGTCGCGGCGATAGACATCCTCCAGATTGGCGATGCGGGTGCCCGACAGCGGGTGGGTGCGGGCGTATTCATTCTCCTGCGGGATGGCGAGGCGATATTCCTGACCCTGAAGTTTCTGGAAGAACGCAATCGAGCCTTTGCCCGACAGGCCGGATTTGCCGAGATATTGCGCCCCGGCCTGATCGGCGCGGCTTTCCTGGTCGCGGGTGAAGCTGAGGAACTTG
Organism: Polymorphobacter sp.; assembly: GCA_031422995.1. GTDB lineage: Bacteria > Pseudomonadota > Alphaproteobacteria > Sphingomonadales > Sphingomonadaceae > Sandarakinorhabdus. Next base: position 6,504 of record JANPEP010000155.1, read on the forward strand.
CTTTGCGCCGTGGCGGTGCCGATACCGAGGATGGCCATGCCCGCCTCTCCGGCGCCAAGCGCGATGGCAGCCGCGGCGCCGACCAGCGACAGCAGCGAGATGTTGGTGGCGGGGCCGGCGCCTTCGCCGAAGCGGACGTTGTGGCCGCCGGCGATATGGCCAAGTTCATGGGCGATGACGCCCTGCAGCTCCCCGACATTGTCGGCCGCCACGATCAGCCCGGAATGGATGAAGACATTCTGGCCGCCGGTGACAAAGGCGTTGATGCTGGGGTCGTTGACGAGGACAATCTGGACATTGCGCGGATCAAGGCCGGCGGCAACGACCATGTCCTTGGAAATGTCGCGAAAAAAGGCTTCGGTTTCGGCATCGCGCAGGATCGATTGGGCGTTGGCCACTGACCCGAGGGTCGGCAGCACGAGCGCCAGCGACGCGAGCAGCGCGGTGAGGGTGCGATGGAGACGCATGACTGCGGAGTGTCCTAGCACGTCTGAACTTGGGGTGAAGGTGGGTTGTTGGGGTGGCGTGTGCGGGAAAGAGCGCGCCCCCACCCGCTCGGCGAGCCGAAGGCGACCGGAGGTCAACGCGCCGAGTCACCCTCCCCATCAGGGGGAGGGATAAGGCGTCACGCCGCCGCCAGCAGCCTTGCGCGGCGGCGGGCGACGCTGCTGCCCAAGCCAAGGGCTTCGCGGTATTTGGCGACAGTGCGCCGGGCGATGTCGAAGCCTTCGCGTTGCAGGATTTCGACGAGTTTGTCGTCGGACAGGGTTTCATCAGGTTCAGCGGCGATCAGCCGGGCGATGCGGTCCTTGACGGCGAGGGCGGAGGAGGCCTCGCCGCCATCCGAGCTGCCGATGCCGCTGGTGAAGAAATAGCGCAGTTCGAACAGCCCGCGTTCGCATTGCAGGTATTTGTTGGAGGTGACGCGGCTGACGGTCGATTCGTGCATTTCGATGGCATCGGCGATGGTGCGCAGGGTGAGGGGCTTCAGCTGACCGACGCCATGTTCGAAAAAGCCGCGCTGGTGTTTGACCAATTCGCCCGAGACCTTGACGATGGTGCGGGCGCGTTGATCAAGTGCCTTCAACAGCCAATTGGCGCTGTGCACACATTCGTTGAGGAAATTGTTGGTGGCCTTGTCGGCGCCATGTTCGAGGACCGCCTGATATTCGCGGTCGATGAGCAGACGGGGCAGCGTTGCCTGGTTCAATTCGATCGTCCATTCGCCGCCTTCGGCCTGGCGGACGAAGACATCGGCAACCACCGGCGCGGCGCGTTCGCCGCCGAACCTGAGACCCGGTTTGGGGTCGTAACGCCGCAATTCGCGGATCATGTCGGTCACGTCCTCGCGATCGACGCCGCAGATGCGGATCAGCCCAGCGACATCACCGCGCGCCACCATGTCGAGATGCGCTATGAGGCAAGCCATGGCGGGATCGTAGCGATCGGCCTCACGCGCCTGAATGGCGATGCATTCGGCGAGGTTGCGGGCGGCGACACCGGTGGGTTCGAAGCGCTGGATGACGGCGAGGATCGCCTCCACCGCCGCCGTTTCGATGCCGAGCCGGTCGGCAATGTCCTCCACGGGTTCGCCCAGATAGCCGGCATCATCGATGAGATCGACGATGTGGCGGGCGATGATAAGATCGGCACCATCAAAGGCCGCACTGGCCTGCGCCGAAAGCACCTCGGCGAGGCTGGCGTCGGCCGCGGCGAAACTGTCGAAATCGGTGTCTTCGCCATCACCGCCCGCAGGGGCGGCGCCCCAATCGGCACTGTCCCCGGCGCTGTCGTGATGGAAGGTTTCGCCGGTGTAATCGACATCGAGCGGCGCGTCGGTTGTGCCGCCGCCGGTGGCGAGCAACTGGTCGATGCCACTGGCACTGGGGTCGATAGCGGCTTCGGGTGCGGCAGGAGCGTCGGCGGTGTCGGCGCCATCACTGGTGCTGAGCAGCGGGTTCTTGTCGAGCTCCTCGCCGATATAGGCCTCGAGCTCGACATTGGTCAGGGTCAGCAGCTTGATCGCCAGCTGCAACTGGGGGGTCATCACCAGCTGCTGGGATTGTCTCAGCTCAAGGCGAGGCCCCAGACCCATGGCTAAAGGCTGAAATCCTCGCCGAGATAGACGCGGCGTACGGTTTCATCAGCGACCAGCGCCTGCGGTGTGCCTTCGAACAGCACCCGACCATCATAGATGATGCAGGCGCGATCGACGATTTCCAGCGTTTCGCGGACATTGTGATCGGTGATCAGCACGCCGATGTCGCGATCACGCAGCTGCACCACCAGCGCGCGGATATCGGCGATCGAGATGGGGTCGATGCCGGCGAAGGGTTCATCGAGCAGCATGATCGAAGGGTGGGCGGCCAAGGCCCGGGCGATTTCGCAGCGGCGGCGTTCGCCGCCAGACAGCGCCATGGCCGGGGCATCGCGCAGCCGGGTGATATTGAATTCGCCGAGCAGCGATTCGAGGCGCGCGGCGCGCGCAGCCTTGTCGGGTTCGGACACTTCGAGGACGGCGAGGATATTCTGTTCGACGGTCATGCCGCGAAAAATCGAGGTTTCCTGCGGCAGATAGCCAAGGCCGAGGGCGGCGCGGCGATACATTGGCAACCCGGTGATATCGTGACCATCCAACAATATGCGGCCCGAATCGGGCATGGCGAGGCCCATGATCGAATAGAAGCAGGTGGTTTTCCCCGCAACATTGGGACCGAGCAAGCCGACAACTTCGCCGCGGCGAACCGAAAGCGACACATCGCGCAGGACGACACGCTTGTCGTATTTCTTGCCGATGCCATCCACGGACAGGCCGCGCGCGACGCCGGTAAATTCGACTTCTGGGTCGGCAACGAGGGTAACGGAATCAGCCATTTTCACTCCAGCCGCGCGATTCGCGTCACTTGGCGCGAACATTGCATGGCAATTGTGAAACTAGCGCGAATGGGTGCGCCTTGCAAAGTGCAAGACGCACCGAAATCGTTGTAATTTATGAACCTAGAATTTGAACGAGACCTCGGCCCCATAGGTGCGTGGGGGTTTGGCACCGGCAAAGGTGAACAGGCCGGCCACTGGCAATGCCGCAGCAAGCCCGCGATTGTCGGTCAGGTTGCGGCCAAAGACCGAGACCCGAACCTCCTGCCCATCGGCGATGTTGAAGGTGTACGACGCCTGGGCCGCCAGATCTTCGCGGTCTTCGGTTTCGCAGCGATCATCATTGCGCACGGCGCCGACGATGATGGGGCGATTGGGCGCGATGCAGGTTTGGTATTTGCTCTGGAAGCGCAGCGTGGTGTTGAAATCAAAGGTGCCGCTGCCGATCGGACGGCTATAGTCCATGCCCACCGACACCTGGTATTTCGGCGCACGGCGCAGGGTGAGCGTCGACACGTCATCCGGGATCAGATCGCCGTTGATGTCGTTAAAGAACTTGTCAAACTTTGCATCGGTGTAGGTGAACGACCCGCTGAACGACAATTCGGGGATCGGCTGGGCAATGAGTTCGATCTCGACGCCCTTGATGTTGGCCGACGATGCGTTCTTGACAACGGTTTCCTGCGGGCTCGACGATCCCGGCGGGGAGGCCTGAACGATCTCCTCCTGCTTGTTGTTATATTTGGTGTAATAGGCCGCGATGTTGGTGCGCAGTGTCTTGTCGAGCCAATCCGCCTTCAGGCCGACTTCAAAGGCATCGACGGTTTCGGGATCATAGGGACCCAGCGTTGTCGGACCCGAAGCGCGACCGTTGAAACCGCCGGAACGGAAACCCTTGTTGTAGGATGCATAGACACGCTGGGCATCGGCGAATTCATAATCGACGCTGGCGCGCCAGGTGAATTGGCCAAAACCCTGGCTGCCGGAACAATTGGTGGCAGGGGAATAGACCGGGAGCACGACACCCGGCGCCGGCGAGAAGACACCGGTTACCGCAACGCAGCTCTGGCCGTCGAAAGTCGGCTGGGTAATGCGAACCAGTGCGCCGATGCGGCCGTAATTGTTGAAGATTTCCTTGTCGTCATGGGTGTAGCGGCCACCAACGCCAAAGCTCAGCCGATCGGTCGCCTTGAAGCGCAAATCGGCGAAGCCGGCATAGGATTTGGTGGTGTGGTCGACATATTGGCGCAATTGCGCCGCCGATCCGCCGGCGAGGACCGGGCCAAGCGTGGTCTTTTGATCAAGCTTGTAATTGCTGTCGAAATAATAGCCGCCGACCAGGATGTTGATGCTGTCGGTCACATCGCCAACAACACGCAATTCCTGGCTGAACTGGTGGTATTTCTGGTCGCGCAACGTGTCGAAGAATTGCGCCGAGCTGGCATCGAAATCCTGCCGCACCGATTCCTTGTTCTGGCGCCAGCCGGTGACCGATGACAGCGAGAAACCGCCGCCAAGCTCGACATCGATATTGCCCGTGATGGCGTCGGTATCGTTGCGCACCGGCGTCTCGATTTCGGAGAAGGTGGTGTAAAGCCCACGCGCCGGCAGGCCGTTGCGGTTGCACTCGCGCGCCGGGGCAAAGCCGGGGACACCCGAGGCCAGGCAGATCAGGTCACGCCCGGTTTCGGAAATCGAGCCGACGATGGTTTCACCGCGTTCGCGCATGTGTTCATAGGTGACTTGGGCTTTCACCCCGTCAATCGGCGTGAACAGCGCCGTCACGCCGCCGGTCAGTGTTTCATAACCACCTTCGCGCCGGCCTTTGATGACATTGTCATAATAGCCGTCGGTCTTGTCCCAAAAGCCAAAGGCCTTGATGGCGACAAAATTGCCCAGCTTGCCGGAGTTGACGACAAGGCGGCCGCGCTTGGTATCAAGGTTGGAATAGGCAAAGGCGCCGCGGACGCCGAATTCGTCGGTTGGCGTGGTGCGGGTCACGCTGATCACACCGCCGATGGTGTTGCGGCCGAACAAGGTGCCCTGGGGGCCGCGCAGCACTTCGAGGCGCTCCATGTCGAAACTGTCGAGCAATTGCCCGGTGTTGGTGCCGATGAACACGCCATCGACGACGACGCCGACGGCGGGATCAAAGCTTTTTTCGATGTCCTCGAACGAGATGCCACGGATCGAGATAGCGGCGGCGCTTGGCCCGGCGGCGACATTGTCGACAACCAGGCTGGGGACGCGGCCGGCGAAATCGCGCAAATCCTCGACGGAAGCCTTGTCGAGCGCCCGCTGATCGAGCGCGGTGACGGCGACGGGGATGCTCTGGATCGAATCCTGGCGGCGTTGCGCGGTGACGACGATTTCGCGCAACGCGCTTTCGTCTTCGACAGCAGCGGTTGCCGGTGGTGTTGTCTGGGCCAGCAGCGGCTGGGCCATCATGGCGCCTGCAAGTGTGGCGCCGTGCAACAAGACTGAACGAAGCGTCATGACGATCCTCCCCACCGGGTCGTCCCCGGGTTTCGATTGCCGGCCGAGCGCGCCCGGTTGGTTTTGCCGGATTTTTCCGGTCTGGCGACGATAAGCCGCGCCTTGAGCGCCAGCGGGTAGCCGCCAAAACTGACAGTCGCGCGAATTTCCATGCAATAGGATTGTCAATGTTGCGCTTGTGCAACAGATAAAGGTGCCCAATGGCCATCACCCAGCACCGGACCTTCTGCCGTTTCTGCCACGCCAATTGCGCGATGATCGCCGATATTGATGGTGACCATGTCGTTGCAGTGCGCGGCGACCCGGAGGACGAACTGTATAACGGCTATACCTGTATCAAGGGCAGGCAGCTGGCGGACGCGCACAACCATGGCAGCCGGTTGATGCACCATCTGAAGCGCGTCGATGGCACGTTGCAACCGCTGGCCACCGATGCCGCGCTGGACGAGATTGCCGCGAAACTGCGCGCCATCATCGCCGAACATGGCCCGCACAGTGTCGCGGTCTATTGCGGCACCTATGCGTTCCAGAACAGCGCCGCGATGTTCACCGCCCACGCCTTTGCCAAGGGCATCGGCAGCCGCAACTATTTCACCAGCGTCACGCTCGACCAGCCGGCCAAGGTCTATACGACCCTGCGCATGGGCCATTGGGGCGGCGGGCCGGACCCGTTCAGCGCCGCCGATGCGTTGCTGGTGGTCGGCAACAATGCCATCATCTCGCATTATGGCCCGCCGGGCGGGGTTTCGCCGTTCTCGCCATCGCGCAAGCTGCAGGATGCCAGGGCGCGCGGCATGAAGCTGGTGGTCATCGATCCGCGCGAAACCGAGGTGGCGCGCCATGCCGACCTGCATCTGGCGGTTAAGCCCGGCGAGGATGTGGCGCTGTTGTCGGCGATCATCAATGTCATCCTGTCCGAAGGGCGGTTCGACCAGGCGTTTTGCCAACAGCATGTTGATGGGCTGGATGAGTTGCGCGCCACGGTGGCGGGGATGACGCCGGAGATTGCCGCGGCGCGCTCCGGGGTTTCGGCGGAATCCATCGTTGGCGCAGCGCGGATTTTCGCCGGTGCCAGGCGCGGCATTGCCTCATCGGGCACCGGCCCCGAAATGTCGGGCGACGGCACGATGATCGAATATCTCCTCGCCAGCCTCAACATCATCTGCGGGCGGTTCGTGCGCGAAGGCGAGCCGGCATCGCCGCCGCGCGTCTTCACGGCGCAAACCCCGCGCCACGCCGCCGTCAACGCGCCGATGAAGCTGTGGGGCGAAGGCTTTGCCGCCTCGCGCTTCCGCGGCCTCACTGCGCTGGGCGAGGAAATGCCGTGCAACGTGCTGGCCGATGAAATCCTCACGCCCGGCGACGGCCAGATCAAGGCGTTGATCGTCATCGGTGGCAACCCGGTGGTGGCGTTTCCCAACCAGTTGAAGATGGTGGAGGCGATGGCGGCGCTCGACCTGCTCGTCACCATCGATATCCGCGAATCCGCCACCGCTCGCCACGCCGATTATGTGCTGGCGCCATCGATGTGCCTGGAGCGCGACGACATAACCAACCTCAGCGAATGGTGGCACGAAACGCCCTATGCGCGTTACGCGACCGCGCTCATCCCGCCCCCGGGCGACACGCTCGACGAATGGGAAATGTTCTGGGAACTGGCAAAACGCATGGACGTGCCGCTGAACTTCGCCGGCGGTGCGGCGCCGATGGACGTGCGGCCGGGCAAGGCGCACATCCTCGATCTGATCTCCCACGGCGGCCTGGTGCCGCCGTCGCAGGTGCGCGACGACACCCCCGATGGCCGCGCCAAAGTCTATGCCGATCTGGCGCCCCAAGTGCTGCCCGCCGCCGAAACCGCCGAACCGGCACGCTTCACCCTCACCCCGGACAATGTCATCGCCGAACTGCGCGCCCGCCTCGCCCTCGCGCCCGATCCGACGCTGGGCTTCCGCCTCACCTCGCGCCGCACCAAACACGTGTTCAATTCGTCCGGCCACCAATATGCCGCCCTCCAAGCCAAGGGCACGAGCAACTTCGCCCATATGAACCCCGATGACATGGCGGCGCTCGGCATCGCCGACGAAGCCCCCGTCGAAATCGCCTCCGCCCATGGCCAGGTCTTTGGCCTCGCCAAGGCGTCACCCGATGTCCGCCCCGGCGTCATCTCGATGGCACACGCCTTCGGCGATTTCGATACCGGCCTCGGCGGCTTGCGCGCCCATGGCAACAGCACCAACCGGCTGGTCGACGAGACCATCGGCTATGACCCGATCACCGGCCAGTCGCAGCAAAGCGCGATCCCGGTCAGCGTGCGCAAGGTGGCGGAAGCGGCGTAGGAGCCTCCGGCGGGCAGGGGACTTGTCCCCTGCACCCCAGTCGTTGGGGTTGCGCTTCCACCCGCCAGCGGCGACACGCGAACCCATGACGCTCATTTTCCTGTTGTTTGCCGCCGGGCTTTGGGCCGGTGCCCAGAATGCACTGGCCGGCGGCGGCTCGTTCATCACCCTCCCGGCACTCATCGCGGCGGGGCTGGACCCAAAGCTCGCCAACATCACTTCCACCATGGCGCTGTTCCCGGGGCAGATGACCACCGGCTGGGCCGGGCGCAGCCTTGTTGTCGGCGCCGAACGCCTGTCGTTCCGGGCGCTGGCAATCATCGCCTTTTGCGGCGGGGTCGGCGGTGCCTTCCTGCTTATCGCGACGCCATCGAAGGTCTTCGCCGGAATGGTGCCATGGTTAGTGCTGGCGGCAACCGCGCTGTTCGCCTGGAGCAGCTTCGGCCCCAAACCCAAGGAAGCCAGTGCTCCCCCTCCCGGCTGGGTGACGGTGATGACGCAAGGCATCATCGCGCTCTACAGCGGCTTTTTCGGCGGCGGTGCCGGCATCATGACCCTTGCCTCGCTCACCCTCGCCCGCCTGCCAGTGCGCAACGCCGGCGGCACCAAGAATGTACTGGTGGCGCTGTCCAACCTGTCGGCGGCAGTGGTCTTTGCCCTGTCGGGCGCGGTCGCGTGGAAACACGCACTGGTCATCGGCAGCGGCGCGATGATCGGCGGCTATCTTGGGGCGCGGGCCTTGAAGGTGCTGCCCGAAAAACTGCTCAAGGTCGCTATCGTCGTCATCGGCGTGGCGCTAACGGCAGGTCTGTTCGTGCGGGGGTGATATTCAACTCGCCATCATCGGAGTCGAAAAGCTGTGGCCATCGGTACCGTCGCGGGGCCGCGGTTCAGCGTCCTTGCGGAATCTGACGCGCCGTTCAACGTCCTGCGGCAATGCCGTCAGACAAAGCAGATAACCAATGATTCCGCTGCCGCCATAGCCTAACAACGGCGTTGGGTAGTTACCGAAAACCGCCGCCGCAAAGATCATCATCCATAGTGCCAGAAAAGTATTTGTCGTCGCGCCGCGCACCACTGCCGGCAACATCAAAATCGCGACCCCGGTCAGCATAACCAGCCCCGCCAATGGGGAAAACGCAAAGGCTCCGGCAAAAACCTGTTCGACGAACGGTGTCGCAGGCAATGTTTCGGGCTGTAACAGCGTTACCGCGAATCCGACAACAGCCGCCAAAAACGCGCCCAGTGTTTGTCGATCACGCCTGTTGAGCAGAACCACTGCCAGCCCTGCGACGAGCGTTGCGGCCATGGCACGGTCGGGTTGCAACGCCAGTGCCAGCGCCGCAACGATCATCCCCAGTGTTCCCATTCTGTTGGGGAGCCGTGCATAAGCGATGATCATCAATGGCAAGAGGATGAGGCTGGGTTGCAACGCAACGACCCCAACCCGGACCCAGCGCGCTGTGCCATCGATTGTCATGCCGAACATGGCCGTCGCCAATAGGCCAAGCGCCCCAACCAGGATGAAAGCGCCGTTGCCCTCTTCATTGTCGGCGCGGCTGCGCAGCAGGATAGCCATCATGGCGATGCCGATGATCAGCGCGGCGCCATTGATCGCCAGATAGCGGACAGGCGCCCCGCCAATCGCCATCGCCACCATCCCCAAACCGGTTGCCAGGGTGGCAGCCAGAACGCCAAGGCGGCGCGGTCGTCTCGGCAACTCGGATAACAAGCCCATTGTGCTTCCCCTGCTAGCGCCGCTGGCCATTCTCATCGATGAGGACTTCGCGGCGGCCGACATGGTCGGGTTTGGAGACGAAGCCGTCGATTTCCATCTGCTCGATGAGCCGCGCCGCGTTGTTGTAGCCCACCCGCAATTGCCGCTGCAGATAGCTGGTCGAGGCCTTTTGCGCCGCGGCAATCACCTGGATGGCGCGGGCATAGACATCGGCCTCGTCATCTTCCGAAACGGCACCGCTCGTGCCGCCACCGCCGGTATCAAGGCCCCATTGGCCGTCAATATCGGTCGGCTCCTCGGTCACCGCCTCGACATAGGCCGGCATGCCCTGGCGGCGCCAATGGTCTGCCACCGCCTCGACTTCGTCATCGGTGACGAACGGCCCATGGACGCGCACCAGCTGCTTGCCGCCCGACATCCACAACATGTCGCCCTTGCCCAGCAGTTGCTCGGCACCCTGCTCGCCTAAAATCGTGCGGCTGTCGATCTTGCTCGTCACCTGAAAACTGATGCGGGTCGGCAAATTGGCCTTGATGACGCCGGTGATGACATCGACCGACGGCCGCTGCGTCGCCATAATCAGGTGAATACCCGCCGCCCGCGCCTTTTGCGCGAGCCGCTGGATAAGGAATTCGACTTCCTTGCCCGCCGTCATCATCAGATCGGCGAGTTCATCGACGACCACCACAATCAAAGGCAGCGTGTCGAACTCCAGGATTTCCTCCTCGATGATCGGCGCCTCGGTTTCGGGGTCCCAGCCGGTCTGCACCCGGCGCACGAACGGCTTGCCGCTGGCCTTTGACTCGCTGACCTTCTGGTTGAAATTCGCCAGCGAGCGGACATTGATTGCCGACATCTGGCGATACCGGTCCTCCATCTGCTCGACCGCCCATTTCAGCGCGCGGATCGCCTTGGGCGGATCGGTGACCACCGGCGCCAATAGATGCGGAATGCCGTCATAGGTCTTCAATTCGAGCATCTTGGGATCGATCATGATCATCCGGCACTCGTTCGGCCCCAGCCGATAAAGCAGCGACAGGATCATGGCATTCAGCCCCACGGACTTGCCCGATCCGGTGGTCCCGGCGATGAGCAGATGCGGCATCGGCGCCAGATCCGCGATGACCGGCTCGCCGGCAATGTCCTTGCCCAAAACCAGCGGCAACACCGCGCCGCCATCTTCGAAAGCCCGGCTGCCAAGCAGTTCCGACAGGCTGACCATCTCGCGCGTCACATTGGGCAGCTCGATCCCGATGACATTCTTGCCCGGCACCACGGCGACACGCGCCGAAAGCGCCGACATCGAGCGCGCGATATCGTCGGCCAGCCCGATGACTCGCGACGCCTTGATGCCCGGCGCCGGTTCAAGTTCGTACATCGTCACGACAGGGCCCGGCCGAACCTCCCCAATGCGGCCGCGGACACCGAAATCCTCCAGCACGCCCTCCAGCAGCCGGGCATTCTGTTCAAGACTAGCCGCATCGATGCGCCGTGCCGGGACGGCGGGTGGCGGCTTCAGCAGCGACAGGCTGGGCAGAATCGCACTGTCCCCCAGATCGAGCGCCGACTGGCGTTCCTTCTGCGCGCGCTTGCCTTGCGCCGGGCCGCGCTGCGGTTCGACAACCAGCGCCCGCGGCACCGCCGGCTGACCATCGACATCATCCTCCATATCGCGCGCACCGGAGCGTGGTTCCCGGCGCGGCCGCACCGGAATCACATCATCATCGTCATCTTCGACGACGCCGCGCAGCGACGCGCCAAGCCCGCCCAACCCGCGCAAATCCTCCATTCCGACGCCCGTCCCCCAGGCAACCAGTGCCAGCCCGAGCGGCACCAGCAAAACCCCCAGCAACAGCCCCACCGGCACCCCGGAAAGCGTTTCGGTCTCCCCCAGCGCCGTCGCCGCATTGCCCATCAGGATGCCGACCAGACCGCCGGGTCCGGCAGGTGCGTCAATGGCCGGCAGATCGAGCGCCCCTGCTGCGGCCGCCAACGTCACCACTCCTCCAAAAGTTGCGACAAACCCACGCCGCCAGGCAAAATCGCGCCGCTGCGCCAATCGCAACCCGGCAATGACGAACATCGGCGCCAGAAACAGCGCCGACCAGCCGAATGCCTGCAACAACAGGTCGGACACATGACTGCCGACAACCCCCAGGTTGTTGGTCGCACTGCGGCCGGTAACGGTATCGAGCGAGGGATCGAGCGCCGACCAGGTGAGCAGCGCCACAACCAGCGCAGCGGCGAACGACACAAGCAGCAGCGCCAGAATGAGCACGGCGAAGCGATGCAGCGCCGCCTTCACCGCAGCGACGATGCGCGCAATTCGCCCCGAAGGCACTGCGGCCCGCGATCGCGTTTTTGTCGTTCCTGCCGCGCGCGTTGCCATTGCCGCCTTCACCCCCGGCGTGACGCCCTGCTTGTTCACGCTTTGAACCGGTAACCCAAGATGACGCACGCGGAGTCCGGGGTCAAGCGCGGTGCGGCAAACGGCACGGACATCATGTCCGCTTGGGTGCGGCGAACCGCTCTGCTAAACCAGATGCATGAACGCAGATGTCATCATTATCGGTGGCGGCCTTATCGGCTCCACCCTCGCCCTCGCCCTCGCCCGGCACGATGTTTCGAGCATCGTCGTCGACACCCAGGACCTGGATTCGACAACGCTGCCCGCCTTTGATGGCCGCGCCAGCGCGGTGGCCAGCGCCTCGGCGCGAATGCTGCGCGTGCTCGGCATCGGTGACGTGCTCGACAGCGACGGCTGTGCCATCCGCGCCATTCGCGTCACCGATGGCACTGCGCCACAATTCCTGCATTTCGATGCGGGGCCCGTCGGCGCAGCCGGCAAAACCTTGGACGAGGGTGATCCGCTGGGAATCATGGTCGAAAACCGGTTGTTGCGCATCGCGCTGCTGAAGGCGGTGCGCCAAACGCCGCAAGTCACGCTCATCGCGCCAGCAACCGTAGAAAGCCTGGTCCGCGACGCCCATGCCGCGACTCTCACGCTCGCCGATGGCCGGGTGTTCACGGCACCGCTCGCCATCGCCGCCGATGGCCGGCGTTCGAAAACGCGCGAGGCTGCGGGCATCCGCCTGTCCAACTGGACATATCCCAACGCCGCGCTGGTGACGATGGTGGCGCACACTGTCCCGCACGGCAGCGTGGCGTGTGAACTGTTTTACCCATCCGGCCCGATGGCGCTGCTGCCAATGACCGACAGCGCCGATGGCCGCCCTCGTTCGGCCATCGTCTGGACGGTGGATGCCGCCAACGCCGCCGGGGCGAAAAAGCTCGGGCCAAAGGCACTGGCGGCCGAAATCGAAGCGCGGATCGACGGCACGCTCGGCGA
>JANPEP010000156.1:0-2274 GCA_031422995.1 Polymorphobacter sp.
GGAAATGACCATCGTCATCCAGAACCGTTACTGGGACCTGCTGATCGACGACGAAGGCTTCCAGATCGGGCTCAGCTTCAACCAGGTGCCGGCGAAACTGCGCATTCCTTATGACGCGGTCACCAATTTCGTCGATCCGGCGGTCAATTTCGCCCTGCAATTCGCCCCCAAAGAAGGCGACATCATCGCCGAGCCCGTGCCTGAGCCCGAACCGCCGGCCCCCATCGAACCCGGCAGCAACGTCGTGACGCTCGACCGCTTCCGGAAGAAATAGCGGCGCACCGGTCTCGCAACTGTCGGCCTGCTTTACACATTTGAAGCCTTCCATGCGAGCCGTCGTGACTTTTCAGTATGTTGACGCGCTGGCACGATGTTTGCATAACTAAAAATTGACAGCTTTTCGGCTGACAGGAGTTCGTGATGAAGCTTGCCAATATTCTTGCTGCCGCCGCCTTTCTTGCGGGATCATTCGCTGCCAGCGCCACGACCCTGGTCGACGGCAGCTTTGAAACCAAGGGCGCCGCAACGCCGGGCCTGTCCGATTATTGCTACGACGGTTTCAGCGCCGGCGGCCGGCCGATTTGCGCCGCCAGCCCGTGGACTGGCGGTGGCGTGATTGTTACCGGCGCCGGCCCTTGGGGTGGCACGACGACGCCCGCGGGCAATTATTATGGCTTCGTGCAGGGCACCAGCGTCGTTTCGCAGAGCTTCACCGCCACCGAAACCGGCACCGGCGTGCTGACGTGGATTGATGCCAACCGCGGCAACCAGGGCGGTCTGCAAAGCTACACAGTTTCGATCTTCGATGGCACCACCACCACCGGGCTCGGCACTTATACAAGTGCACTCGGTGGGTTTGTCGGCCGCAGCACCGCCAGCTTCGGCCTGATCAACGGCACCAGCTACACCCTCAGCTTCACCGGCCTGACCACTTATATCGGCACCAATGATTCGGATCGCACGTCGTTCATCGACAACGTCGTTCTCACGTCGACTGCCGCGACCGTTCCCGAACCGTCCACCTGGGCTATGCTCATCGCCGGCTTCGGACTTGTCGGCTTTGCGGCGCGCCGCCGCCGGATCGCCACGGCCGCCTGAACCACACGCGAATGAAACCGGGCGCGCCTTTGCCGGCGCGCCCTTTTTCATGTCGGCTTCGCAACGCGCCCGAGCCGGCGTAACGCTGTCCGCATCTCAGCGGAGGCCATGATGACGACACGCACCGAAACCGACAGCTTCGGCCCGATTGAGGTTCCCGACACCGCCTATTGGGGCGCCCAGACACAGCGCTCGATCGCCAATTTCCCCATCGGCCAGGATCGGATGCCTTTGCCGCTGATCCACGCACTCGGTCGCATCAAACAGACCGCCGCCCAGGTTAACCGCCTGCACGGCCTCGATCCCAGCCTCGCCGACGCCATCGAAACCGCCGCCGCCGAAGTCGCCGATGGCAAGCTCGACGACCAGTTCCCGCTCGTCGTCCGGCAAACCGGCAGCGGCACCCAGACCAATATGAACGCCAATGAAGTCATCGCCGGCCGCGCCAACGAAATCCTCACCGGCGTGCGCGGCGGCAAGGTGCCCGTTCACCCCAACGATCATGTCAACATGAGCCAGTCGTCCAACGACACCTTCCCCACCGCCATGCACGTCTCGGTCGCCCTCGAACTGCGCGGCCGCTTGCTCGCCGCCCTGCGCGCGCTGGCGTTGAGCTTTCGCCACCATGAGCAGGAATGGGTCGCCATCATCAAGATCGGCCGCACCCATCTCCAGGACGCCACCCCCATGACCCTCGGCCAGGAAGCCTCCGCCTGGGCGCAAACCTGCGAGGACAATGCCGATCGCATCGTCGCGCTCTGGCCGCGCCTGTCGCGCCTCGCCCAAGGCGGCACCGCCGTCGGCACCGGCCTCAACGCCCCGGCCAATTTCGGCCCGGATTTCTGCACCGCGCTCGCTGGCCTGACCGGCGGCGTGCCCTGGGTCAGCGCCCCCAACAAGTTCGAGGCACTGGCCACCAACGACACCATGGTGGAGGTTGCCGGCACCCTCACCACCATCGCAGTCGGTCTCACCAAGATTGCCAATGACCTGCGCCTACTCGGCAGTGGCCCCCGCTCCGGCCTCGGCGAACTTGCCCTGCCCGAAAACGAACCCGGCAGCTCGATCATGCCCGGCAAGGTCAACCCGACTCAGTGCGAGGCGCTGACCATGGTCTGCGCCCAGGTCATCGGCAACGCCCATGCCGTCGCCATCGGTGGCCTTCAGGGCCATCTG
>JANPEP010000157.1:0-1567 GCA_031422995.1 Polymorphobacter sp.
AACGCAGCGCCGCAATCCCCAATTTGTCCGCCTTCGCCCGCGCCTTCACCGATTCCTCGCTCCGCGTCAGCGCCTTGGCAATCGCGCGCAACGGCATGCCCTTCTTCGCCAGCGTGTGCAGCTTCTGCACTTCCTCGCTCGTCCAGGCCTGTTTGTGCCGTTCAAACTTCTCGCCCACGCCCGCACCCTCTTGCCATTCCCCCCGCTCTCGGCTCGATAGCACAGCATGACAAGCTTCTATCTCGCCCTGGCGCTTACCATCGCGCTAACCCTCAACAATCGCCACAAAGTTGTCCGCGCTACTGGCACCGCCATCGCCGCCATATCACTCGGCTTCATGGCCTGGTCGATCATCCTCGCCAACAGCGATGGCACCTTCGCCGCCGCCCCCGCCAACAGCCGCACGCCCCTCCTCCTCAATATCGAGGCTGCCCTGCTCATCGCCGGCGCCGCCCTCCTCCTCTGGACCGTCCCCCGCCAACTCCGCCAACCCACAACGCCCATCCCCCTGCGCGGCACCCCCACCGCCTATGGCCAGATCACCCGCACGCTCCACTGGACCAGCGCCGTCCTCATCATCGCCGCCTTCACCATGGGGCAATTCATCGGCATCCTCGCCACCGACAACCCGGTCCGCGCCGATTTCCTCGCCACCCACATCGCCATCGGCGGCGCCATCTTCCTCCTAACCTTCGCCCGCATGATCGAGCGCCTGCTCAAACCCGCCCCGCCCAACCCAACCAACGTCCACCTCGCCCATTGCCTGCTCTACGCCCTCATCACCGCCACCTGCGTCACCGGCCTCGCCATGGTCGACACCCCCGTCCAACTCCTCGGCCTTTCCCTCCCCAACCTCCCCGCCGACCCCATCGCCGCCCCGCTGCACCAGCGCACCCTGCCGGTCCTCTTCCTCATCCTCATCGCCCTCCACCTCTACGGCGCCATCCGGGCCATCCGCCGCATGGCGCGCTAACCACTGGAACAAAACGCGACCCTGCCCCAGATTGCCAAAATGGCCATCCAGATTCGCACCAGTCTCGCCGAGCCGGAAACCGCGGCCGATTTTGTGCCCCACCGCCCCATCCGCCCGGAAAAATCCGAAGGCGGCCAACGGTTCGAAATCATCAGCGATTACACGCCCGCCGGGGACCAACCCACCGCCATCGCCGAACTCGTGGCCCAGGCCAACCAGGGCGAACGCGACCAGGTCCTGCTCGGCGTCACCGGCAGCGGCAAGACCTACACGGTGGCGAAAGTCATCGAGGCCACCCAGCGCCCCGCCCTCATCCTTGCTCCCAACAAGATCCTCGCCGCGCAATTATACGGCGAATTCAAAAGCTTCTTCCCCAACAACGCCGTCGAATATTTCGTCAGTTACTATGACTATTACCAACCCGAAGCCTATGTCCCACGCTCCGACACCTACATCGAGAAAGAATCGAGCGTAAACGAAGCCATCGACCGGATGCGCCACTCCGCCACCCGCTCACTGCTCGAACGCGACGACGTCATCATCGTCGCCTCGGTCTCCTGCATCTACGGCATCGGCTCGGTGGAAACCTATTCC
>JANPEP010000158.1:0-2926 GCA_031422995.1 Polymorphobacter sp.
CGCAAAACGCTCGATGCGAAACAGCGCCTCACCTTCGCCGACCGTCGCCGGGCGAGTCGCAGCAGCAATGATGCCAAGCGCATCGCGTCGCACATGCAGTTCTGTCACATCGCTCATCTTTGCCTCCCCAGGCTCATCACCCTTCCCGCATCGCGCGCTTCGGTCGTGGCGTCAATTCCAACCGCGTCTGAAACCTGTATTTGTTCTTGTTCTGTTCCGCAAGCGCTGCTATCATGCATCATGGCCAGTTTCGCTCCCCCCAGCGGTCGCGGCGCCACCGCCAACCCCGTCTCTACACGCTTCGATGATCGTCAGCGCGTTACCGACGATGACTGGCGCGACGACATCGAAACCGTCGACGACGGCCCCGCACCGCTGCGCACCACTGTCACCATCGAACATCCAAAGACCATCATCACCCGCAACACTTCCCCCGACCTGCCCTTCGACCGCTCGATCAATGCCTATCGCGGTTGCGAACATGGCTGCATCTACTGCTTCGCCCGCCCGACGCACGCCTATCTCGGCCTCTCCCCCGGCCTCGATTTCGAAAGTCGGCTGTTCGCCAAACCCGATGCCGCGACCCTGCTCAAATCCGAACTTTCCAGGCGAGGATACAACTGCAAGCCGTTGGCATTGGGTACGAACACCGATCCCTACCAACCCATCGAACGTGACTGGCGCATCACCCGCACCATCCTCGAAACGCTGGCTGCCTTCCGTCACCCGGTCACCATCACCACCAAATCCGATCGCGTCACTCGTGACATCGACATCCTTTCCGCCATGGCTGCCGAACGCCTCGTCGCCGTGATGATTTCGGTCACCTCCCTCGTCCCCGCCACCGCCCGCAGCCTCGAACCCCGCGCCCCTGCCCCGCACCGCCGCCTTGCCGCCATGCGACAGCTTGCGGACGCCGGCATCCCGGTGTGGCTATCGATATCCCCGGTCATCCCGGCGATCACCGACCATGAAGTCGAAGCCATTGTCGCCGCCGGCGCTGCCGCCGGCGCCGTCGGCGCCTATTCGCTCCCCATCCGCCTGCCCCATGAAGTGTCGCCGCTGTTCCGCGCCTGGCTTGCCGCCCACCACCCTGATCGCGCCGCCCGCGTCATGTCGCACATCACCGAAATGCGTGGCGGCCGCGACAACGACCCCAATTTCCACGATCGCTTCCGGGCAAAGGGCCCCTATGCCCAACTGATGCGCCAACGCTTCGAAAAGGCCCTGGCCAAACACGGCCTCGCCGAATGCCGCCCAGCCCTTGATTGCAGCCGCTTCCGTCTGCCTACAGACCAGCTCTCGCTCTTTTAGGCCGTCGGCAGCTTGTAATCCTTGTACCGCTCGCGCAATTCGGTCTTCAACAATTTGCCCGTGGCGGTGTGCGGCAGGTCTTCGACGATCAACACATCATCGGGCATCCACCATTTCGCGATTTTGCCGTCCAGATACGCCAACACGCTTTCCTTGGAGACCGTTGCGCCCTCTTTCTCACGAATCAACAACAGCGGCCGCTCGTCCCAGCGCGGGTGCGCCACGCCGATGACAGCCGCCTCCGCAACGCCAGGTGCCCCCACTGCGGCATTCTCCAGATCAATCGAACTGATCCACTCACCACCCGATTTGATGACGTCTTTCGACCGATCAACAATCTGCATGTACCCCAGCGGATCGAGCGTCGCGACGTCGCCGGTGTCGAACCAGCCCTCCGCGTCGAGCACCACCCCGCCATCCCCCTTGAAATAGCTCCCGACCACCCAGGGACCCCGCACCAGCAATCTGCCAAAGGCCCGGCCATCGCGCGGCAACATACCGCCGTCATCCCCGACGATTTTCATCTCGACGCCAAAGATTCCGCGGCCCTGCTTCACACTGTAATCGAGCTGTTGCTCATAACCCATTGCATTCACTTCCGGTGATCGCGCGCCAATGGTGCCCAATGGCGACATTTCGGTCATCCCCCAAAGCTGAAGGACCCGCACCCCATGCAGCTTGTCAAACCCCTCGATCATGCTCCGCGGTACCGCCGAACCCCCGATGGCAGTCCGGTCAAGCACCCCCAGGCCCCCGCCGTTCTTCTCCAGATGTTGCAACATTCCCAGCCAGATGGTCGGCACCGCCAACGCCAGATCGACCTTCTCATCGATGATAAGTCTTTGTAATGTCGGCACATCGGTATGCGGACCGCCCAGCACCAGCTTGGCCCCCGCCACCGCAGCCGCATACGGAATGCTCCAGGCATTGGCATGGAACATATTGACGATTGGCAACACCACCGTTGCCGCCCCCATCTGAAACGTATCCGTCATGCACGCCGCCATCGCGTGCAAGACATTCGAACGATGGCTGTACTGCACACCCTTGGGATTGCCGGTCGTGCCGCTGGTATAGCAAAGCCCGGCCGGTGCGTTCTCTTCGAGCACCGTCCAGGGCGCAGCAGCATCTTCCGCACCAACAAGATCTTCATAACACAGAAGATTGAGGCCCGAATCAACCGGCATATGAGCGCGATCGGTCAGCACCACAAAATGCTCTATGCTCGTCAGCCGCGGTGCCAGCCGCTGAATTTGGGCAAGGAACGTCAGGTCGAACAACAACACGCGATCCTCGGCGTGGTTGGCGATATAGACGATCTGATCGTCGAACAGCCGCGGGTTGATGGTATGGGCGACCCCTCCCATGCCGGAGATTCCGTACCAGCTTTCAACATGGCGATGGGTGTTCCACGCCAGCGTCGCAACCCGGTCACCAATCCCGACGCCCATTCGTCTCAGTGCTGCCGCAACCTGCCGGGCCCGTCCGTGTACCTCGCGCCAATTGCTGCGATGCTCGGTGCCTTCGCAGGTCAGGCTGATGACTTCACGTTCGCCATGATTCTCGGCCGCATGGTCAATCAACTTCCAGACCAGCAACGGCCAATCCTGCA
>JANPEP010000159.1:0-7485 GCA_031422995.1 Polymorphobacter sp.
TTTGCGGCCCGCATCGACTTGGGCCCCCAATGGTTCATAGGCGCCGGGCTGCTCGCCGCTGCCATCGCCGCCGCAACCATCATCGGCCATGCGCTCAAGGTGGCGCGGCAAAGCCCGGCATTGGCGCTGCGCTATGAATGATGTGGCCAGCCTGCAACACAGATTACCGGATGTTCATTTATCACCGAACCGTAACAATTGCGCAAAGTTAACGTCACACTAGGCCCGTAGCAGCCCCCGGAAAGCGCGGATCTTCGCGCCTCCCGGGGGCTTCCCATAATGATCGTTCACACTGCCGTTCGTGCGGCCCTGCTCGGCGGCATCTGCATTGCTGCCCTCTCCGGAGCCCATGCTTCGGCCCAGATTGTCACCGCCTCCGCCATCGCCGAGACTGCCGCCGCCGATGATGCCGGTTCAGAAGCCGAAATCATCGTCACCGGCAGCCGCCCCATCGCCGAATCCCAGGCCGCCGCCCTCGAAATTCAGCGCAACTCCGACAGCCTCGTCAGCGTCCTTTCCGCCGATGCCGTCGGCCGCCTGCCCGATCAGAACATCGCGCAAGCCGTCAGCCGCCTGCCCGGCGTCAGCGTCCAGCGCGACCAGGGCCAGGCCCGCTACATCAATCTGCGCGGCGCACCCTTGAACTGGACCACCCTGTCGTTCGACGGCATCTTCGTCGTCTCCCCCGAAGGTCGCGACGCCCGCTTCGATTCCATCCCCTCGGCCATCGCCAGCCAGGTCGTCGTCCAAAAGGCCGTCACCCCGGATCTCAACGGCGAAACCATCGCCGGCAACGTCAACATCGTCACGCGCTCACCCTTTGATTACAAGGGTTTCCACCTCGCCACCAAACTCGGCGCCGGCTATGTCGAACTCGGCGGCGGGTCCGAAGTCGAAGGCTCGCTGGTCGTCTCCGATCGCTGGGAGACCGGTATCGGCGACATCGGCCTCCTCGTCTCGGGCAGCTATTACCGCCGCAACATGGTCACCGACAATTTCGAGATCGATTGGGAGGAAGTCCCCCAGGACCTGCGCCCCGCCGTCCCAGGCGAGGAATCCCCGCGCATCTGGGCCCGCGAAATCGAGAACAAATTCTACCGCCTCACCCGCAAGAACTACTCCGCCTCGGCCCGCCTCGAATGGCGCCCCGACAGCGACAACAAGCTGTTCGTCAACTCGGTCTACACCATCTTCGCCGACGACGAATTGCGTGACAATTACCGCATCGACGCCGATGACCAGCAGAACTCCTCCGCCACCGTCAACGCGCTTAAAACCCCCTGCGTCCCCGGCGTCACCACCCCGCCGCCGGCCACCACCGGCTATGCCGATGTTTGCACCGGCAACACACCCCTGCTCGGCACCATATATGGCGTCGATTTCGACGCACGGTTCCGCCAGACGGCGTTCCGCCAATCGGTATTCACCAACACCATCGGCGGTGATCACATCCTCGGCGATGTGACCATCAAATGGCGCGGCAACTACACCCGCTCCGAGGATGATCGCAGCCTGCCTTACCTGCACACCTATCAAAGCCCGTCGTTCGGCAGCAATGGCACCGGCGCCGTCAACCGCGTCACGGCTGATTACGACCTGCGTGACAAGAACAGCTCGCAAGTCCGGCTGTTCCGCACCCTGCGCTCGTCAACCGGCGTGCTCTCCCGCGGCGCCGGCGTCTCGGATTTCCAAAGCTTCCCCAACGCCATCACCTCGGCAACGGCGCTTGATGCCCTCGATGTCACCAACGCCTATACGGCAAAGCTTGAAGCCGCCTGGAACACCACGTTGTTCGGCGACACGACCTTCCGCTTCGGCGGCCAGTTCGATCAACGCACCAAGGAAGCCAATGAAAACCTGCTCAGCGCTTCGGGCGCCACGCTTAACGCGGCGCTGACAGCGCAGGGCACTCCGCTCGACCTCACCGGCATCCTCGGCAATGATCCGTTCAAGGGCAAGATCCGCCCCGGCTACATCCTCACTCACTTCTCCGACAGCAAGGCCCAGGCCATTCTGTCGACCGCCAACAGCGTCGCGACCTTCAAGCCGCAAAATGCCAATTTCTACAATGTCCGTGAAGAAATCTGGTCGGGCTATGCCATGGGCACCACCCGCTTCGATTGGGGCAACATCGTCTATGGCGCCCGTGTCGAGCACATCAAGAACCGCGGCACCGCCTTCGCCATCATCGGCAGCACCGAGCAGCTGGTGACCGTCGAAAACAGCAAGACCCTCGTTTTCCCCAGCGCCCATCTGAACTGGAACCCGCGCGACGACATGAAGGTTCGCCTGTCGTTCAACACCGGCGCCGCCCGGCCGGACTATACCGTCAGCCGGCCGAACCTCACCGTCAACGACGCCAATGAAACCATCTCTGGCGGCAACCCGTTGGCGCTGCCCGAACGCGCCAAGGGCGTCGATCTCTACTGGGAATGGTACATCGCCCCTGCTGGCTTCGTCTCGCTCGGCGCTTTCTACAAGGACGTGTCCGACGTGCTGTTCCAGGACAGCACGGTCTTCGGCCTCGATGTGCTCAACACCCAGACCCTCGATCGTTCGCAATATGACTTCAACACCACCGTCAACGGCGGCGACGGCCATATCGCCGGCGTCGAAGCCGCGGTGCAGCTGCAACTCGATCCCTTCCTTGATGATGACCAATGGTATGGCGGCTTCGGCATCCAGGCCAATGTCACCTACACCGACAGCGAAGCCACCACCCCTGACGGCCGCAAGATCCGCTTCCCCGGCACCTCGCAATGGACATACAACATCGGGCCTTACTACGAAAAATACGGCGTCTCGATCCGTGCCAGTTACCAGAAACGCACCGATTGGCTCGATGCCATCGGCTCCTCCACCGATACCGGCGGCGACATTTACTGGGCGACCGACGATGAACTCGATGTCTCGGCACGCTATGCCATCAACGCCAATTTCGAAATCTACGCCGATGCCTCCAACCTGCTTAACGGCCCAGGCCGCCGCTTCGCCGGCATCAGCCAACGCACCATCGAACGCGAAACCTTCGGCGCCCGCTATTCCGCCGGCATCCGTTTGACCTATTGATACCGATAATGCGCTCCGCTCTCCCCCTCGCCCTCCCCCTCGCCCTCCTCCTCGCCGCCTGCGCGACTCCCGACCCCACCCCCACGCCATCCCCGCTGCCCACCGCCGCCATCCCCGCGCTTGGTGAAACTCAGGCTGTCGCCACCGCCAATGCCGATGCCGCCGATGATCCCGCTATCTGGCGCGACCCCATCAATCCCGCCGCCAGCCTGATCATCGGCACGGATAAAAAGGCCGGCCTCTACGTCTATGGCCTCGATGGAAAGGTCCGCGATTTCAACGACGCAGGCCGCGTCAACAATGTCGATGTCGCCACCTTCAACGGCCGCATCATCGTCGCCGCCAGCGATCGCAACGCGAACGCCAACGCCCATGTCGCGCTGTTCATCCTCGATCCCGCCACCGCCAAACTCACCCCGCTGGGCCGCCTCCCCGCTGGCCCCGGAGAAGCCTATGGCCTCTGCCTTTATCCCACCGAATCAGCGCTTTATGCCTTCCTCGTTCTCAAGGACGGCACCATCCGCCAACTCGCCCTCGACCTCGAAAAACCTGCGGCCCAAGCCGTCCGCACCATGAAACTCGCCACCCAATCCGAAGGCTGTGTCGTCGACCCCCGCACCAACCGCCTCTACGTCGCCGAAGAAGACGCCGGCCTGTGGC
The DNA here is from genome assembly GCA_031422995.1 of Polymorphobacter sp. Taxonomy (GTDB): domain Bacteria; phylum Pseudomonadota; class Alphaproteobacteria; order Sphingomonadales; family Sphingomonadaceae; genus Sandarakinorhabdus. The sequence goes on from JANPEP010000159.1 coordinate 3,730, forward strand.
GCTTCGATGCCCGGGCCAGCGGCTCGACCACGCCAACAAAAATCGCTGCCGCCGATGGTAACCAGATCGTCGCCGATGCCGAAGGCGTCGCCATTGCCGCAGAAGGGCAGGGGGGCTATCTCATCGTCTCCAGCCAGGGAGACAGCGCCTATGCCGTCTATCGCCTGGTCGACGACAGCTATGTCGGCCGCTTCCGCATCGCCCCCGGTGCCTTTGGCGCCACCTCCGAAACCGACGGTATCGAAATCGCCACCGGCAATTTCGGGCCCCAATTCCCCGCCGGCATCATGATCGCCCAGGACGGTGACAACACCCCCCGCGCCCAAAATTTCAAGCTCGTCAGTTGGGCCGACATCAAGGCCGCCCTCAAACTTCCCTGATGCCGCCTCGCCCATAGGTTTGACCGCATCCCTGCGCTCCCCCAGTATGAAAACGCAAGGGAGGCCCCATGTCGCTCGATTCCTACACCCGCTTCACTTTCCATCGTGAAGGTCGCATCCTCACCGCGACCATCACCGGTGCTAACCCGGTCAATGGCGTCGATGCCGCGATGCACGACGAACTCGCCCGCGTTTTCACCGATCTCCAGCATGATGAGGACAGCGACATCATCATCCTCACCGGCGCAGGGCGAGCGTTTTGCGCCGGCGGTGATTTCGCCTGGTTCGAGGAACAGATCGCCGACCCCAAAAAATTCCGCGACATCGGCTGGGACGCCAAACGCATCGTCACCTCGCTCCTCGACGTCGAAAAGCCCGTCATCTGCCGTCTCAACGGCGCCGCCGCCGGCCTCGGCGCCACCATCGCGCTGCTCTGCGACATTATCGTCGCCGATGAAAATGCGGTCATCGGCGACCCGCATGTCAAGGTCGGGCTGGTGGCGGGCGATGGCGGTGCCGTCATCTGGCCGCAACTCATCGGCTATGCCCGCGCCAAGGAATATCTTCTCACCGGCGACATGATAAAGGCCACCAAAGCCGCCGAAATCGGCCTGATCAACCACGCCGTCCCCAGCAATGAACTCGACGCCAAGGTCTCCGAAATCGCCGCTAAGCTCATGGCCTCGCCGCGTTGGGCCGTGCGCTGGACCAAAACCGTCACCAACCAGCCGCTGAAGGCGCTGGTTGCGCAGATGATGGACACCAGCATCGCCTATGAAATGCTGTCGAACATGGCCGCCGATCGCGCCGAAGCCGTGGCGGCGGTGATGCAGCGCCGCCCGGCGAAACTGACCGGCGAATGACTCTCCAAACCTTCACCGACGAACCCGCCCACATCGGGCAGCTTCGCGACACAGTGGCGAAATTCGTCGCCGCACACGCCCCGCGCGAGGCTCGCATCGCCTGGGATCGCGCCCATGCCTGGCCGCGCGACGTCTATGCCGAACTCAACAAACTCGGCCTCACCGCCCTCACCGTGCCGCAGGAATATGGCGGCGCCGGCCAGGATATCGTCGCCGCCATCGCCGTCATCGAGGAACTCGCCATGGCGGGGCCGTGCCTCGCTGGCCCCTTCATCCACACCGCCTTTTATGGCGGCATGAATCTCTCCGAAAATGGCTCGCCCGAACAAAAGGCCGAATATCTCCCGCGCCTCGCCCGCGGTGAACTCTTCTTTGCCTATGGCCTCTCCGAACCCGATGTCGGCGGCGACCTCGCCAGCGTCTCCACGCGCGCCCGCCTCGAAGACGACACCGTCATCATCGACGGCGCCAAACGCTGGTGCTCTGGCGCCGATTGGGCCCATGTAATTTACGCCCTTGTCCGCTCCGGTGAACCCGGCGATCGCTACCGCAACCTCAGCTTCGTACTGATCCCGACAAACACCCCTGGTGTGACCATGCAGGACATCCACCACGCCAATTTGCGCTACACCGCCAGTCAGGACGTGTTCTTCGATGATGTCCGCATTCCCGCCGCCAACATCGTCGGCGGCCCCGCCATGTGGAACCAGGGCTGGAAACTCCTCGCCGGCCGCGCCCTTGATGTCGAAAAACTCGAAATCACCGCCGTCGCCTATGGCATTGCCCGCGCCGCCCTCGCCGAAGCCTGGGACTATGCCCAGCAACGGGTGCAATTCGGCAAACCCATCGCCCAGCACCAAAGCGTCCGCCACAAACTCGTCACCGCCAGAACCAAGCTCCAGGCCGCTCGCCACATGCTCTACCACGCCGCCTGGCTCGCCAATGAAGGCCGGGCGTGTTCGGTTGAAACCAGCATGGCCAAGCTCTTCGTTGCCGACACCGGCGTCGAAATCGCCCTCATCTGCCAGCAGGTGCTCGGTGCCTATGGCCTCACCGACGCCTTCGACATGGAACGCCACGTCCGCGACCTCCTCGGCATGCCTATCGTCGGCGGCAGCAGCGACATGCAGAAAAACAACCTCGCGAGCCTGTTGAAGTTGTGACCATCACCCAAACCGCCCGCGACCTCGCCCCCGCCATCGCCGCCCGCGCGTCTGAAATCGAATCCGCCCGCCGCCTCCCCGCCGATCTCGCTGCTACCCTCGCCGCCGCCGGGCTTTTTCGCCTCACTGTCCCCAAATCGCTCGCCGGCCTCGAATCCACCCCGGCCGAATTCTTCGACACATTGGAGGTCCTCGGGGCTGCAGATGCCGCCACCGGCTGGTGCGCCATGATTGCCAACACCACTGCGCTCGCCTCGGCCTGGCTCCCCGAACCCCATGCCACCGTCATCTTCGCCGATCCGCACATCATCACCGGCGGCGTTTTCGCCCCTATGGGCAAGGCAATTTCCGATGGCGACGACTATCTCGTCACTGGCCGCTGGGCCTGGGCCTCGGGCTCGGCCAATTGCCGCTGGCTCGTCGGCGGCGCGCTGATCTTCGACGATGGCACGCTACGCACGCTTTCCAACGGCAGCCCCGATCACCGCATGATGATCTTCGATGCAAGGGATGTGCAGCTCATCGACACCTGGGACGCTTCAGGCCTGCGCGGCACTGGCTCCGGCGACATGGCCGTCACCAACGTCCGCGTCCCCAAATCCCGCTCGCTGTCGTTCACGACCGATCGCCCCACGGCGAAAGGCCCGCTCTATGCCTTCCCACCCTTCGGTCTCCTCGCATTGGGTATCGCCGCCGTCGCCAGCGGCAACGCCCGCGCCGCGCTCGACGATTTCAAGACCCTCGCCATCATCAAAAAAGCCGCCGGCTCGTCGCGAACTCTTGCCGAACGCGGCACCATCCAGGCCGAATACGCCCGGGCCGACGCCGCCCTCGAATCCGCCCGTGCGCTCGTCGCGCGCGACATCGCCGCCGCCTGGGCCCTCGCCACCACCGGCCAACCCCTTGATCTTCAGGCCCGCGCCCGCCTCCGCCTCGCCGCCACCCATCTGGTGCGCACGGCCGCCGATGTCACCCGCACCGCCTACGACATGGCTGGCGGCGCCGCCGTCTATGCCGCCTCGCCCCTGCAACGCCGCTTCCGCGATGCTCATGTCGCCACCCAGCACATGATGATCGCGCCACCGACCTTTGAACTGGCCGGCCGCATCCTGCTCGGCCTGCCCACCGAAGACTTGGCGCTATAATCCTGCCCCAGGTTCTCTATGATCTTAACAAAATTAACCATAACTGTTATTTGCGTCACATCAACGCTCTTTGAAAATGACCAGATGGTGCATCAAACGCCCCGCTGGCGGCATCGGGCCGGCAAACGTTTCAGCACCCCGTCATTACCCCACGCGCACCACCCGCCGCCCGAAACTGGCCCCGGTGAACAAACCGCAAAACGCC
>JANPEP010000160.1:0-9620 GCA_031422995.1 Polymorphobacter sp.
TCGAACGTCACCTTGCCGACGCCATCAAACACCACATCGACGCCGCGGCCACCGGTCAAATCGCGCACCTGCTTCGCCAAATCATTGGCCATCACAATGCCATGGTCGGCGCCATTGCCCAGCGCCATGGCAACCTTCTCCAGCGACCCCGCCACTGCGATCACCGTCGCGCCAACATGCTTCAACCATTGCACCAGCAACAGCCCGACCCCGCCGGCTGCGGCATGGACCAGCGCCCATTGCCCCGGCTGCACCTTGGCGCAGCGCTCGACGAGAAACTCGGTTGTGCAGCCCTTGAGCAGTGCCGCTGCCGCTACTTCGTCACTGACATCATCGGGCAGGACGACAATGCCCTCCTCGGCGATCAACCGGTGCGTGGCATAGGCGCCGATCGGCCCCCAGCAATATCCAACTCGCGTTCCCGGCGTGATCGCCACTCCTGGCCCAACCGCCTCGACCACGCCGGCGGCTTCCAGTCCCAGTCCACTCGGCAACGGCACCGGATACAGGCCGGTGCGATGATAGGTATCGATGAAGTTCAATCCCACCGCGGTCTGCCGCAACAACACCTGCCCCGGCCCCGGCGCGTCAACCTCGACATCGACCAGTTCCAGTACATCGGGACCACCCACGCTTGCAAAACGCACCGCCTTCATGCCGCCACTCCCTGTTCCATTCCACCGCGCCCGACGCTAGACTTGCACCCAGGGCGTGCCAAGCTGGCAGTTGCAGCCCCTGACGGGAAAAGGGCAGTCCGATGAAGGTCACTTTCGATATCGAATGCACCCCGGCCGAAGCCCGCGCCTTTTTCGGCCTGCCCGACCTGACACCCGTCCATGATCTCTATATCGACAAGCTCAAATCGACGATCACCGAAGGTGTCAGCCCCGCCGATTTCGAAAAAATGACCCGGACGTGGATGCCCGGCATCGCGGATGGTTTCGAACAATGGCAAAAGATGTTCATGGCCGCCATTCCCAAGCCGGGATCATGAACCAGCCGCAGTCGCCGGGGGCCACTTGACCACCATTGTCGCGCTTGCCTCGGGCCGCCCGCCCGCCGCCATCGCTGTCATCCGCATATCAGGGCCAGAGGCATTCGCCAGCGTCGCCGCGCTGACTGGTCGTGGCGTCCCGGTACCCCGTCGCCTGTCGTTGCGCACGCTCACCGACCCGGTCACCGCTACCATCCTCGACAGCGCCTTGGTCGTGGCCTTTCCCGGGCCCGATACCGCCAGTGGCGAGGAGCTGGCGGAATTGCACCTCCACGGTGGCTCTGCCGTCGTGTCCGGAGTCCTTGATGCGTTGACCGCCCTGTCAGGCGTCCGGCTGGCCGAGCCGGGGGAATTCACCCGCCGCGCCTTCGCCAATGGCCGGCTCGATCTCGCCCAGGTCGAAGGGCTTGCCGATCTTGTCGCGGCTGAAACCAGCAGCCAGCGCACCCAGGCCCTGACGCTGACTGGTGGCACCCTCAGCCGCGTCGCCGACGACTGGCGATCGCGCTGCATCGCCATTCTCGCCGAAGCCGAAGCAGCGCTCGACTTCGCCGAAGACGAATCCGACGTCGCTGATCGGCTGAGCGAGGCAGCACAGCACCAGTTGCTCGCCCTCGTCGCCGAGCTGGAGGCCCTGATTGCCGATTCGGGGCGCGCTGCACGCATCCGCGACGGCCTGACAATTGCCGTAACCGGCCCACCAAATGCTGGAAAATCCAGTATAGTCAACGTGTTGTCCATGCGTAACGCTGCCATTGTGACGCCGATTGCTGGCACCACGCGCGATCCGATCGAAGTGCCGATCGATCTTGGCGGCGTTGCCGCCACGCTCGTCGATACCGCAGGATTGCGTGAGACAGACGACCCCATCGAAGTAGAAGGCATCCGCCGCGCCCGCGCTCGCGCTGCCGCTGCCGACCTGGTTCTGCACATTGTCGAAGTCGTGCCGGTCGACGGCTTGCAGGAATTGGGCATATTGGTGATCAACAAGTCCGACTTGGGCTCGGTTGCGACGCTGCCGCAAGGCAGCTTTGCGGTGTCGGCGCTGCGGGGGGACGGAATTGCCGCGTTGCGGTCGTGGTTGGCCGAATGGGCACAATCCGTCCTTCGACCGGGTGAGCCGGCGCTGCTTTCCCATGCACGTCATCGTGCCGCTTTTGAAGCGGCCGCTATGGCGCTTGAACATGCGGCCGCTGCCGATGATCCAGTCTTGCGCGCTGAAAGCTTGCGACAGGCAGCCCATGCCTTTGGCCGAATCGCCGGACGTGTTGACGTCGATGACGTGCTTGACCGCATCTTTTCGCGCTTCTGCATCGGCAAGTGACCGGTTGGTCGCAGCCGCGAGTGTTCCACGTGGAACATCGCCGCAGGATTCGCTAAGACCATCATCATGAGTGTTTACGACGTCCTTGTTGTCGGCGCCGGCCATGCCGGCTGCGAAGCCGCGGCTGCTGCTGCCCGCAAGGGTGCGCGTGTGGCGCTGGTAACGCTCGACGCCGCCGACCCTGGCACGCTGTCGTGCAACCCGGCTGTTGGCGGCATCGGCAAGGGGCACTTGGTTTGCGAGATCGACGCCCTTGGCGGCATCATGGGACGCGTCACCGACTTGGCACGTCTCCAGTCACGAGTCCTCAATCGCTCCAAGGGCCCTGCCGTCCATGGGCCACGCGCTCAGGTCGATCGCAAACGCTATCGCGCTGCAATGGCAGAAACACTTGCCGCACAATCCGGGCTTGAGATCTTGGTCGCACAGGCACGGGGGCTTATCATTGAAAATGGGAAGGTCGTCGGTCTCGCTACGGATTGCGGCGAACTTCGCGCAGCGGCGACGGTGCTGACGACCGGCACGTTCCTCGGTGGCGTCATGCACATGGGCGACCAGCGCCAAACGGGCGGGCGTGTTGGCGCAGCGGCATCAAACCTTGGCGACGCACTGCGCGGCCTTGGCCTGCCTGTGTCACGCCTCAAGACAGGCACGCCGCCGCGGCTCGACGGCCGAACAATCGATTGGGCGCGTCTCGATTTCCAGCATGGTGACGCGGAACGTCCCCAGCTTGGCTCCGGAGATCCCGCAGAAACCCCGCCGATCCCGTGCGCGATTACTCGCACCAACCCCGCGACGCACCGCGTCATTACCGCCAACCTGGGGCTGTCGGCGCTTTACGGCGGCCATATCGACTCGGTTGGTCCACGCTATTGCCCCTCCATAGAGGACAAAGTGGTTCGTTTCGGCGACCGCGACGGCCACCAGATTTTCCTCGAGCCTGAGGGCTATGACGATTTCACCATCTATCCCAATGGCTTGTCCACGTCACTTCCCCTCCATGTCCAACGGCAGTTTATCGCCACCATCCCCGGTCTCGAACGTACCCAAATCCTCCGCCCTGGCTATGCTATCGAATATGACCACGTAGATCCCCGCGCTCTCGCGCCAACCCTCGCGGTCAAAGCCCTCCCAGGCCTTTTTCTCGCCGGCCAGATCAATGGCACGACCGGGTATGAGGAGGCTGCGGCGCAGGGTCTCGTCGCCGGGGCTAATGCGGCTGCTGAAGCGCTGGGACAAGCACCGCTCATCATCGATCGCGCGACGGCCTATGTCGGCGTGATGATTGATGATCTGACGGTGCATGGTGTCAGTGAGCCGTACCGCATGTTCACCTCGCGCGCTGAATATCGACTGCGGTTGCGAACGGACAATGCGCCCGAGCGGCTGACTGCGCTGGGCGCGCAGCACGGCTTGATTGCATCCGTGCAGATGGAGCGTTTTCAAGACGCTTCGAGCCAGCGCGGTGCGGCTCGAGCGCTGCTCGAAGCGTTGAAGGCTTCCCCGCGACGACTGGCAACAGTTGGCATCGAGGCGCGACAGGACGGCGTGGTCCGGTCGGCTTTCGAATGGCTGCGTTTCCCGGCCATGACGCGGCTTGCTGCTATCAAGGTCTGGTCTGAACTCGCAACGGTTCCTGAAGCATTGTTCGATTCGTTGGCGGTCGATGCCAATTATGCGAGCTATCTCGCGCGGCAGGATGGCGATGTTGCGGGTTTCCGTCGCGACGAGGCTATGGCGATTGTTGCTGGGCTCGACTACCGCGCTGTACCAGGGTTGAGCAATGAGATGGCGGAGCGATTGGCCAAGGCCCGGCCCGCGACATTGGGTGCTGCGAGTCGCGTGGCGGGTATAACGCCGGCGGCGCTGGTCGCGTTGTTGCCGTTCACGCGCAAAGCCGCATGAGCAGGCGGGCGGCATTTCAGGCGGCTTTTGATGTTTCACGTGAAACAATGGCGCAGTTCGATGTTTATGCTGCGTTGTTGGTGACGTGGCAGGAGAGGATGAACCTCGTTGGGCCGAGCACCTTGCCGGCGATATGGGATCGGCATTTTGCCGATTCTGCACAGTTGATGGCTTTGGTTTGTGGCGGCAAAGGCTGGCTGGATGTTGGTGCCGGGGCGGGTTTTCCGGGAATTGTGATTGCGCTTCTTGACCCCGGGGCGCGACTGACGTTGGTGGAATCAATAGCCAAGAAGTGCCGGTTCCTCGCAGAAGCGGTAGAAGTGCTTGGGCTGGTGGATCGGGTGACTATCGAGAACCGACGGATTGAGACTCTGCCGCGGCAGAAATTTGATGTCATCACAGCGCGGGCCTTGGCTGGGCTGGACCAGTTGTTCGACTGGGGGCTGCCATATGCCGGATCCGGGACAAGGTGGCTGCTGCCCAAGGGCGTGCGCGTTGGCGACGAATTGGTGGTTGCCACGCAGCGATTCGCGTTCGACCATGTGCTAGTGCCCAGCCAGACCGATCCTGATGCTCGTATCGTTGTTGCCACCGGGGTGAAGCGGCGGTGATCATCGCGGTGGCGAACCAGAAGGGCGGCGTCGGCAAGACGACGACGACGATCAATTTGGCGACGGCGCTGGCGGCAGCGGGGCAGACGGTGCTGGTTGTCGATATCGATCCGCAGGGCAATGCCTCCACCGGGTTCGGGCTTGATCGGCGAACGCGTCAGGCATCGACCTATGAAGTGTTGCTGGGCCAGATTTCTGCCGAGGAAGCCGTGCGCGCGACACAGATTCCCGGGCTGGAGGTGATGCCTTCGACACCGGCGCTTTCGGGGGCGGAGATCGAGATGATCGATCTCGAGCGGCGCAGCCATAGGCTGGCGGGGGCTTTGGCAACCCTGGCGCCGCACGATCATGTGCTGATCGATTGTCCGCCGTCGCTGGGGATTTTGACGGTCAATGCCTTGGCGGCGGCCGACGCAGTGCTGGTGCCGTTGCAGTGCGAATTCTTTGCGCTGGAAGGGCTTAGCCAGTTGCTGGGCACGATAGAACGGGTGCGGACGAGCCTCAATCCGCGCCTGCAACTGCTTGGCATTGTGCTGACCATGGTCGACCGGCGCAATCGGTTGACCGAGCATGTTTCGGACGATGTGCGGGCGGTGATGGGCGAGAAGGTGTTTACCACTGTCATCCCGCGCAATGTCCGGCTGTCGGAGGCGCCGAGCCATGGGCTGCCCGCGTTGTTGTATGACAGCCGTTGTGCTGGGTCCGAAGCCTATGTGGCGCTGGCGCGCGAGCTGTTGCTGAGGACGCGGCCGTTGACGCCTGTGGAGAGTGTAAATTAAATGGCCGTCAAAAAGCGTTTTTCCACTTTGGGTCGAGGCCTTTCTGACTTGCTGGAGGAAGCCGCGACGCCGATTGATGCGAACGCGCCAAGCGTGGCACGGCTGGCTGTCGCCGATATCGCCGCCAATCCGCGCCAGCCGCGCCGGCATTTTGCCGCGGACGCGATGGAGGAGTTGATCGCTTCGGTGCGGGCGCATGGGGTGTTGCAGCCGATCCTGGTGCGGCCGGTGGATGGTGGGCGATTCGAAATCATCGCCGGCGAGCGGCGCTGGCGGGCGGCACAGGCGGCAGGGCTGCATGAGATGCCGGCGGTGGTGAGGGCGCTGGATGACCGGACGGCGTTCGAGATTGCGCTTATCGAGAATATCCAGCGCAGCGACCTGAATGCCGTGGAGGAAGCGCGTGGATACCGGAGGCTGATCGAGGACTTTGGTCATACCCAGCAGGTGCTGGCTGCGATTGTCGGCAAGTCGCGGAGCCATGTCACCAATTTGCTGCGACTGCTGGACTTGCCGGAAAGCGTGCAGGCAATGGTCGAGGATGGCCGCTTGGCCATGGGCCATGCCCGGGCATTGGCGGCAGCGGCGGACCCCGAGACTCTGGCGAAGCGCGCGGTGGCCGAAGGGCTGTCGGTGCGGGCGGTCGAGGCCCTGGCAGCAGGACGCGGTGCAGCCAAGCCACGTCATGCGCTGAGCCAACCCGCCAGTTTGTCGGCAGCCAATGATGCCAATGTCGATGCGTTGGAGATTCAGTTGGCGGAGAGCCTGGGGATGCCGGTGGCGCTGGCGGTGGCGGCGGGGGGCGAAAGCGGGAGTCTAACCATCCGGTTTGCCAGCCTCGATCAGCTCGATTGGCTGTGCGCGAAACTCGGCCAAGGATGAGGTTTTTGGTCGGAAGTTGACAAAGGTCACACATTTTCGCCTTTCTCATCGCCGCACACGCTCGTGGCGGTTTCGCAGCAAGTTCAATAGGGTAGGCCTAAAGCTATCGAGTTTAATAACCGATATGGTGAATAAAATCAAGATGGGTCTTGGGGCTTCGGCACTAGCCGCCGGAGGCGCTTCATCACCGCCGGGCGGCGGCGGCGCGTCGGGACAGGGTGAGGATGGCCGCGTCTGCCAGCGTTTCGCCGAGGCTGCCGCTGGATTTGATGGCGCGCTCGGCGGCGAGCAGATCGGCGAGGCCGCGGACCAGGGCTGGTGTGGTCCAGAGGCCGAGTTCGGCGGCGACGGCGTCCTTTTCCTTCCAGAATATCGGGGGCCGGGCGCCATCGACGGCGGTTTTGGGGCTGGCGCCGCCATCGACAACGCCGCGTAGAGTGAGCAGCATCGTCAGGCGTCGTTCGATGGCGCGCAGTACGACAATGCCGATGCCGGGGGGCAGCCGTCCGAGCAAATCGACGGCTTGTGCCGGACGACCGCCGGCGACGGCAGCGACCAGCGCATATTGGTCCGAATCGCCGGTGCCGACGCCGATAGCGGCGACATCGGCGACTTCAAGCGGTTTGGGCCGGTCTTCGGCGCTGTCGAGATAGAGGCTGAGTTTTTCGATCTCGCGGCGGATGAGGGTGCGGTCGCCGCCGGCGGATTCGAACAGTGCATTGGCAGCGTCGCGGCTGGCGCGCAGGCCCATCGGGGTTGCAATCTCGCCAACAAGGCGTGCCGCATCGCGCAGACTGGGCTCATAGCTGACGAGCGCGGCGATGGCATCGGATTTCTCTGCAAAGGCTTGCAGTTTTGAGCCTTTTTTGAGAGCGCCAGCAACGGCGATGACGGGGTTTCCGGGCGGAGCCGCCAGAAGTGCGGTGATGGCGTCGAGGCCGTCTTCCTCCAGGCCATCGACGCGGACCAAGGTCTTGTCCCCGAACATCGACATGGTGCCGGCGGCGGCGACCAGTGCTTGTGGGTCGGTGCCCATAGTGGCGCCGGTGAGGGTTTCGACCGCCATCGGATTGTCGACATCGGCGAATTGGCGCGCGATTTGATCGGCATAGTCGCGCGAGGCGGCGGTATCCTGGCCATGCAACAGGATCAGGCGGACATCATCTGTCCAGCGGCGTGAAAGTGATTGGATGCGGGCGACATCGACCTTTGCCACGGCCGGATTCAGGGTTTCGGGGCTGTGGCGCGGGCATAAAGCGCCAGCCGGCCGGTGATTTGCCGGGCGATATCGACCGAAAGCCGTTCCAGCGCCGTGGTTTCGGCAGCGACGACGGCATAATTCGAGCTGACGCGGTCGATACCGGCATCCGAGCTGGCGGTGGCATCGAGCAGCACAGTGTTGGCGGCGGCATCGAGCAGGCGATAGCGGGCGCGCAGGGTGCGGCGTTCGCGGGCGGCGGAATTGTCGCCGCGGACGCCGAAGGCGACGATCTGGTCGTCGAGCTCGATTTCAAGGCGATAGCGCGGCTCGGCGGTGGGGGGGCCGAGACGATCGAGCAGGGCCTGGCGGACAAGAAACCCGGCGCGATCCGGGATGGGGACGACGCTGACCTGGGTGGCGAGGGTGGCCGGGGCGCTTTTGCTGCCACCCGAATAGACCGGCGCAAGATCGCAGGCGGTGAGGGCCAGCGCGAGTGCCAGGATGGCAACGCTACGCAACAAGGTTCACCAGCCGGTCGGGGACGACGATGATTTTTTTTGGCGTGCGGCCTTCAAGGGCGCGGACGATTTTTTCGCGGGTCAGGATTGCGGTTTCGAGGGCGGCGCGGTTGGTGCCCTTGGCGGCTTCGAAACTGTCCTTGAGTTTGCCGTTGACCTGGATGGCGATGGTGACGGTATCGTCGACGAGCATGGCCGGATCGGCGACCGGCCAGGCGGCATCGGCGATCAGGCCGGGTTGACCGAGATGGGCCCAGGCTTCTTCGGCGAGATGGGGGGCCATGGGGGCAACGAGGCGCAGGAGAACGGGTATCGCCAGGGTGCGCGTGGGGGACGCAGGGGCACGTTCGAGGGCGGTCACCAGTTCATAGAGCCGGGCGATCGCCTTGTTGAATTGCAGCCGATCAATGTCGGCGGTGATGGCGGCAATGCTGCGGTGGAGGGTGCGGGCGAGATTGAGGTCGGGTTCACCCTGCCCTTCCCTGGGTTCGGACGCGAGGCGCCAGACGCGTTGAACGAAGCGCCAGGCGCCGTCGATGCCGGCTTCGGACCAGGCGAGATCGCGTTCGGGGGGGCTGTCGGAGAGCACGAACCAGCGGACGGCATCGGCGCCATAGGTTTCGAGGATGGCATCGGGATCGACGGTGTTTTTCTTCGATTTCGACATCTTGATGACGCGGCCGACTTCGACCGGGGTGCCATCGGATTTCAACGTGGCGCCATGGCCGGTGCGGACGATGTCTTCGGGGCTGAAATACAGTGGTGCGATGCCTTCGCCTTGGGGGCGGGAATAGGTTTCGTGGGTGACCATGCCCTGGGTGAACAGGCCGGCGAAGGGTTCGGTGACGTTCAAACGCCCAATGCGATTGAGGGCGCGGGTCCAGAAGCGGGCGTAGAGCAGGTGGAGGATCGCGTGTTCGACGCCGCCGATGTACTGGCCGACGGGCAGCCATTGTTCGGCGACCTTTGCGTCGAACGGGCGATCGGCCGGTGCGCTGGCGAAGCGGATGAAATACCAGGAAGAATTGACGAAGGTGTCGAGCGTGTCGGTCTCGCGGCGGGCGGGGTTTCCGCAGGTGGGGCAGGCGACATGCTTCCACGACGGGTGGTGGTCGAGCGGGTTGCCGGGGGTATCGAAGGCGACGTCTTTGGGGAGGATGACGGGCAGTTGCGAGCGCGGCACGGGGACGACGCCGCAGGTTTCGCAGTGGATGATGGATGGGGGTGCCCCAATAGCGCTGGCGCGACACGCCCCAGTCGCGCAGCCGCCAGACGGTGGTGCCCTGGCCCCAGTTTTCGGCTTCGGCGCGGGCGATGACGGCGGCTTTGGCGGATTCGATGTCGAGGCCATCGAGGAATTGCGAATGGATGAGCTTGCCGGGGCCGGTATAGGCTTCGGCCTGGAT
>JANPEP010000161.1:0-15873 GCA_031422995.1 Polymorphobacter sp.
GCGCTGTTCGGCTGTGCCGTGCTCACCGGTGTCGGCGCGGTGTTCAATTCGGCGGTCGTTCGCCCGGGCGAAAGCGTTGCTGTCTGGGGCCTTGGCGGCGTCGGCCTCGCGGCGCTGCTGGGCGCCGTCGCGGTCGGTGCGGAGCCGGTCATCGCCATCGACCCGGTCGCTTCGAAACGCGCCCTAGCGCTCGAACTCGGCGCCCGCGCCGCGGTCCACCCCGATGATGCCGAAGCCGCGATTATCGCCGCCACCGGCACCGGCACCCATGTCGCCATCGAAAGCGTCGGCTCGGGCAAGGTGCTGGCGCAGGCCTATCGCCTGACTCGTCGCGGCGGCCGCACCGTCACCGTCGGCCTGCCCAATCCCGCCGATCCCCTCACCATTCCCGCCATCAGCCTGGTTGCCGATGCCAAGACCCTCATCGGCAGCTACATGGGCTCCAGCATCCCGGCGCGCGACGTGCCGCGCTACATCGCCCTGTGGCGCGCCGGTCGCCTGCCCGTCGAACGCTTGTTGTCGGGCATCCGCCCGCTGTCGGAAATCAACGCCGCGCTCGATGATCTCGCCTCGGGCAACGCCATCCGGCAAATCCTGCTGCCGGGGTGATGGCCCTCCTCGGACTGGTCGCGGGGCTGTTGCTGGGCAGCTTCATCGCCGCGCTCACGCTGCGCTGGCCCGCCGGCCGCAGCATTGTCCGCGCCAGCTCGACCGCTGGCGGCAGCATCCACTTCGCCCGCTCGCAATGCGACAGCTGCGGCACCACTCTCACCGCACGCGACCTTGTGCCCGTGTTCAGCTTCTCCCTGCTGCGCGGTCGTTGCCGGCATTGCGCCGCCGCCATCGCCCCGCGCCACCTGTGGATCGAACTCGCCGCCGCCGGCATCGGCGCGCTGGCACTCGGCCTGCATCCCGGCCTGCCCGGCATCGCCGGCGCGCTCTTCGGCTGGGGCCTGCTGGCGCTCGCCATCCTCGATGCCGAACATTTCTGGCTGCCCGATCGGCTGGTCTTGCCGCTGCTCGCCACTGGCCTGCTCGCCGCCGCCTGGCTCGCTCCGCCCCTCCCTGAACGCCTCATCGGCGCCGCCTCCGGCTATGCCAGCCTCGCCCTCATCGCCCTTGCCTATCACGCCGCCACCGGCCGCAAGGGCCTTGGCGGCGGTGATCCCAAGCTGTTCGCCGCCATCGGCGCCTGGCTCGGCTGGCAACTCCTGCCCTTCGTCCTGCTGCTGGCCGCAACCCTCGGCCTGCTCCTTGCCGCCATCCACGCCGCCCGCGGCCGCGCCATCGGCCGCCAGACGCGCGTGCCGCTCGGCGCCTTGCTCGCCATCGCCGCCTGGCCGCTCTGGCTGCTGCTGCCCGCCGGCTTGAGCAGCACCGCGCCGCTGGCTATGCGTTTCCCATGACCGAGCGATTCCCCGGCGCCCAGCGCATGCCGTTCCGCGATGTCGAAATGTTCGGCCGGCGCTTCTTCCTCGGCGCTGCCGATTGCGCCGAACTCATCACCCGCATCGATGCCCGCCGCCGCCCCTCCGGCCTTGCCGATCATGATGGCGAAGCCGGCTTTCGCACCAGCGAGACCTGCGACCTCGATGGCGCTGATCCGCTCGTCGCCGGCATCACCGCCCGCCTCGCGGCCTATGCCGGGCTCGATCCTGCCCATGCCGAACCGCTTCAGGGCCAACGCTATGCCACCGGCCAGGAATTCAAGGCCCATACCGACTATTTCGAACCCGGCGGCGCCGAATATGACCAATATTGCGGCATCGCCGGCCAACGCACCTGGACGCTGATGGTCTATCTCAACGAACCCGCTGCCGGCGGCGCCACCCGCTTCAAACAACTCGGCAAACTGTTCCAGCCCGAAACCGGCAAGCTGCTGGCATGGAATAATCTGCTGCCCGATGGCCGGCCAAATTATGCGACGCTGCACCAGGGCATGCCGGTCCGGCAGGGCGTCAAATACATCATCACCAGCTGGTTCCGCGAACGCCCCTGGAACTAGGGTCTGGCCCTAGAAATTCGCCGTCACCCCGATGGTGAACGTCCGTCCCAGGGCATAGGTGTTGTTGTCGATCCGCGAGCCATTCAGCTCCTGGAACTCCTGGTATTTCGTGTTGGTCAAATTGCGCGCCTCGAACTTGAATTCCAGGTCATGGTCGCCAATCGCCACGCCCTGCCGCAACACCACATCCAGCCGCAGGCCGGGCCGCTCGGTCAGGTCCGGCTGCCCCGATGGCCCGCGGTTGGTCGCCCGGTCGCTGGCATAGGTCAACAGGATCGTCTGCTCCGAAAGCCCGTCGCTGTCCGAAAAGCCCAGCTGCAGATTGGCAACATGATCCGATTGCCCGGTCAAGGGCTGGCCATCGGTAAACAGGTCCGATGCCGCCGTCACCTGGCCGGTAAACGGGAAAATCGTCGTGTCGCCATCCTGCACTTTGATCTTTGAATTGGTGAAGGTGTAATTCACCCCGACCAGCAGCCGCCGGCTTTCAAAAAAGCTGCCGCCGCTGATCGTATCGAGCGGGAAATACTTCTGCACTTCCACTTCGGCGCCATACAATGTCGCCTTGGGCGCATTGGCAAACGTCGTCTGGAACGTCCCGCCAATCTGGAACGCCACCGTCTCGATGGGGTTGGTGATGGATTTGTAGAACCCGCTCATCGTCAACCGCTGGTCACGCCCGAAATACCATTCATAGCGCGCTTCGGCGTTGAACAACTGGCTGTCGATCAGGAACTGGTTGCCAAATGATGTCCGGTCGCTGTCGGTGTCGAGATACGGCTGCGGCGCCAATTCGCGGAATTGCGGCCGCGCAATGGTCTTGGATGCCGACAGCCGAACCTGCATGTCCTCGGCAAAATTCCACGTCAGCGTGCCCGCCGGCAACCAGTAATTGTTGTTCAATTCGGTGCGGCTCAACGCCACTTCACCCAGGTTGAACAGGTCAATCGGGTTGACGAACTGCTTGGCGGTTTCATACCGCACCCCGGCCACGAACTGCACGCCATCGGCCGGCTCGATCTCGATCTGCCCATATCCGGCATGAACCGTCAGGCCGGCTTCATACCGCGCCGCGCCCGATGTCGCCGATGTCTCGTTCAACGTGATGCCAAAGGTATAGACGTTGAAATCCGACAACAGATAATCCGGCCGCTGCTGGCTCACTTCAAATGGCAATGCCTGGCTCGCCTGATACCGGTAATCCCGGCGCGTCGAGGTGCGCTGGTTGTCGGTATAGGCATAGCCGGCGGTGGCGCGGATCGGGAACGGGCCATCCTCGAACTTGTAACCAAGGTCGGCACCGCCGCCCCAGACATTCTCGTTCAACCGTGAAAAGGCGATGTCGCTGCGCTGCCCCGGGCTGCGCAGGTCGTTGACGAAATCCTTCGCCGCCGCGCTGAAGGCATAATTATTGTTGCGTTCATAGGGCGATAGCCGCTTCGAATTGGCATAGGTGCCGCGCACGTCCAGGCTCAGATTGTCGAACTTGAACTCGCCCACCGCCTGTGTCGAAATCAGCTGGCGCTCAAACCACGCCGTCGAATTGCGGTTGAGCAGCACGTCCTCGCCAACATTGATCGCGTCGGTGCCCGCCTGGATGCGGGCTTCCTTGATGGTGTCCTTCACATACAGGTTGGTGAACCGGATCTTGTGCTCACCAAATTCGGCGCCAACGCCCAGCAGGGCGTTGACGACGGCGCGGTTCTCCGTCGACAAAAACCGGAAATCCTGGTCGGGCAACAGCACCGGGTCGCCACCGGGGGTGATGACGCGCTCGCCACCCGAAAGCTGCTGGATGCCGGATTTGGTCTGCCAATTGTTCTTCCACCCGGCCGAAAGCACGAAACCATAGCGCGCATCGCCAATGTCCCACGCCTTGCCGGCGGCAAGGTCGAGGCTGAAATTGGCCGGGATGTTGCGATTGCGCTGGATGACATTGGTCGGCGAATTCACCAGGCTGGCGGTGATGTCCTGCACCTGGCGCAGCGTGAAATTGGGGCCGACCACCAACAGATTGCCGGTGTTGTTGGCATTGCGCAGCACCGCCGGCGGCCGCCGTGTGCCATCATCAAAGCCCAGCCAGTCACGCCCGCCGCCCTGATAAGTATAGCCAAGCTCGCCGGTGGTGACGGTGTTGCCGCCAACGCTGCCGCCGATGGACAGATAGGGTTCATCGGGCACGGCGCGAGTGGTCAGATTGATGACACCACCGCCGAATTCACCGGGAAAATTCACCGAATAACTTTTCTGCACCACCGAAGATGCCAGCACGCTGGTCGGGAACAGATCGAGTGGCACCACGCGGCGCAACGGATCGGGCGACGGAATCGGCAACCCATTGAGCAGCGCGAGCGAATAACGCTCGCCCAGACCGCGTACATAGACAAAGCGCCCGCCAACCACCGATAGCCCGGTGACACGCTGCAACGCCCCGGCAATATCGCCTTCACCGGTGCGGGCGATATCGGCTTGCGACAGCACTGAAACGACTTCGCGGTTGGCGCGGATGCTATTGGGGATTTTCGACCCGATGACGACGATTTCGTCGCTGCTGCCGCCGGGTGCCGAAACTTCGATTTCCGGCTCCGGAGTTACCGCAGCGCTCTGCGCCAACAACGCCGCGCTTTGCGCAAACGCCGCCGGCCCACCCAGCGCCGTGGTCACGAGCAACAGGCTGCCCAATCTGGTCTTGAAGTTCATCGCAGTGTCCCCTGGGTCGCGCGCTGCATCACCGGGAGCGGTTGCCCGCCCCCGGAAACGCCATCAGATGCCGGTGTTGGCCGGTGCCGCAGTGCACGCAGTGGCGCCGGCGCCAACGCCGCAGGTCCAACCGGTGTACCAGGTGTCGGTGGCGCTGCGGAACGCCCCGACATAGGGCGCATTGTCAAAAAACGCGTTGATCGTGCTGGCATTGAAGCCAACCGCAGCGGTCTCGAAACTGCCCGGCAGGAAGATGTTCTGCAGCGTCAACGTGATGACCGGCAGCAGATTGTTGTTGCCGGTGATGATCGGCGTGATCTGGCTCAACGGCACATCGGCTTCGTCGCGTGCCGCCGTCGGGCAACCGAACAACACCGAACGGAACACCGGCGGCCCGGCTTCATCGGGGGTTGGCAGGCCCGGATCGGCCGGCGCCACCGTCTGCGCGCCATCGATGTCCAGGCACGAATTGGTGGTGTTCGAAATGATGCCGTTGAACAGATTGTAATCGGTGCCACCGCGCAACAAAACCGGGTCCGAAGGCCGGTTGCTGATGAAGGTGAAGTTCGACAGCCGCACGTTGGAACGCGGCGTGCGCGCTTCATTACCGGCGGTATCGGCTTCGATGATGCGGTCGCCGCCGCTGCTGCGCTGAACCGCGAGAACGTACTGGATAAAGCCCTTGTAACCCGAATCGGTATCCAGATTGTCGTCGTCATTGCCGGTCAGCACCAGATATTTGCTGTTCACCCGGCCGCCGAACCATTCGATGCCATCATCCGAACTGTTGTGGATCTGGATGTAATCGAACGCCGTGCCCGAACCGACACCGGCCATGGTGATGCCGTTCAACTCATTGCCCGGCGCCACTTCAAAGCCCGGATAACGCACCTGGACGTAACGGATGCGGCCGCTGTTGTCGGCCGCCGTGCCACCGCCGTAAAATGCGCCGGTCAGGCCTTCGACAGCCGCCTGGCAATTCACCGTGCCCGGCGTCACCCCGGCGCCGGTGCAGGCGCTGATCGGCGCCCGGCCCAGGACAACGATGCCGCCCCATTGGCCGATGCTGGTGTCGGTCGCGGTGCCTTCGATGTTGGCACGGCTGGTAAAGATGATCGGCTTGGTGGCCGTCCCTTCGGCAAAGATCTGCGAGCCCCGGTTGATGACCAGCGAATCGGCGCCCGAAGACCCGAACAGCACTGTCCCGGCTTCGATGGTCAAAATACCCTGCACCGCGCCGGCGATCGGCGCACCGGGGTCGGCCCCCAGATCGGTGCCGACATTGACCCGGCCCGAAAGCGAATAGATGACACCGCGCAGATTTTGCAGCGTCAACCCGCCGGTGATGTTCCCGGAAACCTGGCAATTGCGCAAATTGTTGATGATGCCGACATTGTTGGTGCCGGTCGGGCAACTCGCTGCGGGTCCCGTCGGCGTTGGTGTGGGCGTCGGGGTCGGGGTGGGTGTCGGGGTCGGCGTTGGTGCCGGCACGATAACGCCTTCACCGGGCGATGCGATGTCGGTGGCACCATCGCAGGCCGCAAGGCCCAAAGCGGCGCCGATCATGAGCATGGCCCGTGTCTTCATCATGGTGTTGGCTCCCGGTTTTCCGGGCCGCACGACAAATGTCCGGCCCGTCACTGTTCGGGATGCTGGGTAGTGCGGTATCATGATAGAATTGTTACAACTGTCACACTTCACGAAACTGTCATATTTGTCACAACAGCTTCACAAATACGTCACAATAAAAGACAACGCCGCAAATTCTACGATTTTCTATCGATATTCACTATACTTGCCTGCTGCTTTCCATCGCGGAGATAGATGATTTCAGCGGAATAGGCGCCGGCCACCTCGTTCGGCAGATCAATGATTTTCTCTTCACTTTGCAACGCATTGCCGTTGACGCTCAAAATCACGTCGCCGGCACGCAATTCGGCCTTGCGAAACAGCGGCAAACGCGCCGCATCGACAAGTTCAAAGCCGATGATGCGCCCGTCTGCCTTGCGTGCTTTCAAACCGATTCGATAATCCGCCACGCTTGCCGCCAATCCGGCCAGCGGCGCCGAAGCCGTCGCAGTGGAAACCGCCGCCAAATCGGCAACACCTGCTGCATCGCCCGCCGCCGGCGCATCGGCAAACGCCAGCTCCTGCCGCGCCGACCCGGCAACCAGCGTCACCGAATGCCCACCAATGCGCTCCACCCGCACGCCTGGCATCACTTCACTCCCCACGCGCACCAGCCGTTGCCGCCCACCCTGTTCGATGATCGCCGCGGCCCCGTCCGGCCGCTGGAAAATCCCGCGCAGCACCAGCCCGGAAAGCGATAGCGGCGGCGCCACCAACGCCGGCGCCAAAACCCGCGCCTCCTCCACCGGCGCCACCAGTACCGGCGCCTCAAACGCACGTTCCTCCGGCGCCGGGCCCCGCAAAAACCACACCAGCACCCCGGCGAGCATCAACCCGCCGCCGATCGCCATCACCCATTTAACGGGCCGCGTTCGGCGTTCCCCACCGCTCACCCGCAACCGATCAACCCGGCCACCGGCGCCACCACTGCCACGCCATCGGCCTGCGTCACGGTCAACGTCCCGTCGCGCACCACACCGCCACCAACCACCCCATCATTGGCGGTGATTTCCACATCGATTGCCACCTCGAACCTGCCGTCACCAAAGCGTGATCGCGGCGCAAACCCCAGCACCTTGTCGCCCTCGGCGGCAATCTGCGGCAGCGCCATAACCTTGCCGCCGCTTGCCACCCGCACCACTGCCGGTTCCGGCACCGCCACCATCATCACCACGCGGCGCTTGCTGGCGCGGTCCCACAAAAACATCGCGCAACTGTTCTTCGCCATCACCTGCGGCGGCAATTCATCCAGAGGCAACACCGACGCCAGCAGCAAGGCGAGAAACGCACCCATCACAATCGTCCTTCGCTGCGCATCACCAATCCCTGCGGTGTCGGCTGGAATCCCGCCGCCAGCAAGCCATCCCGTGCCGCCTCGTCCACGCCCTTCACCGCCAACACGGCACGATAACCACCATCCGCCGCAATCCGCAGCTCCAGCCGCGCGTCCCCCGATGCCGAAACCAGCGGCACCACCACCGCCGCACCGTCACACCGCGGCGCCCCCGCCAATGCCCCAAAACCGCCCATCAATCCCCCGGGCACCAACCGCAATTGCCCCGTCGCCACCTGGCAAACACCCCTGGCAAACCCGATGTCGACACTCTCCAGCGCAACCCCGGCAACCGGCAACCCGCCCAGTGCCATCGCCCCCAACTGCCCCGTAACCCCGGCAATCCCGCCACCATCCCGCGATCGCAACACCGCGCCGCGCACCGTCGCCCCGGCAATTTCGAACCGCATCGTGCCCGCCGCCAACGCCAGCGGCGCCAGCCGAACCCGCACATCCCCCAGCCTGGCCCCACGCACCGCCGCCGCGTCCATCCGCCCCCACCAAACACTGCCCGTCACCGCCCGTGCCGACACCCCGGCCGCATCCAGCCCGGCCCCCGCCAGAACCACCCGCAGCGGCAGCAAAGCCACCCCGGCCAGCATCAGCATGGCGATGAAAACCCGCATCACCCGCCCGCGCTCCGCAACGCCAACTCCACCGCCAGTGTCGCATCGTCATTGCGATTGATCGTCACCCGCTCGACAACAACGCCGTCGCGCGCTTCGATATCCCCCAGCCAGCGCAGCATCACCACCGGACGCACCGCCGCAATCCGCACCGTCACCCGGCCATCGCCGCTCGTCTCCATCCGCTCCGCCGTCAACCCGGCCTCACTCGCCCGCTGGCTCACCAGCTCGACCAAGGGCACTGCCGCCCCGCCCCGCGCCTCCGCCCGCCTGATCGCCCCGCCCATCGCCTGCACATCGCCCAGCCCGGTCACCGCCGCCAGATGCCGCGCCGCCGCCGCATCGCGTGCCACCGCCAGCGGCCGCATCACCCCCAGCCACAGCACCACCACCGCCAGCAACGCGCCCATCACCGCCAGCAACCATTGCTCCCGCCGCGTCCGGTCGCGCCACCACGGCATCACCATCGCCATCATCGCGCCCGCACCGTCACATCGGCCACCGTCATGCCGCCCTGCTCCCGCGCCGCCGCCATCGCCGTCGCAAATCCCGCCGCCGAAACCGCCGCCACCACCGCATCCCGGTCTGCGGCATCCCCTGTCACCACCACCACCAGGCCACTCTCGGGCGCAAACTCCAGGCTTTGCAAGACCACCCCTGGCCGGTCGCGCATCGCCGCCATCAACGCTGCCGCCGGCCCGCCAAACCCGCCGCCATCACCGCCCAGCCGCGCCAGCCGCGCCGCCACCTGCCCACGCGCATCACCCACCACCGTGCCTCGCGGCAACACCCGGCGCGCTGCCTCGGCCAGCTGCATTTCCGCCCGGTCGGCGGCAAAACTGTATCGCAACACCGCGGCCACCTCGGTCGCCAGCACCGCCGCCAGCAACGCCGCCGCCAACACCGCCAGCCGCCGCACCCGCCGCCGGTCTATCGACCACGCCCGCACCCGCGCAAATGCACCCTGGCGCAAATCAATCGCCGCCCCATCCAGCGCCGCCGCCAACCCGGCCTCAACGTCGCCGCCGCTCATCAGGATCGTCGCGCGCTCGCCCACCATCATCCGCGCCAACTCGCTCTCGGCGGCAAAGCCCAACCGCTCGCCCCGCACCAGCCACAGACCCTCACGCTCGAACACGCGCACGGCGTCCCCCGAAACCGGCAACAAAAATGGCGCCGGCACCATGCGGTCGGCATCGATTCCGGCGGCGTCCAGCTGCGCCAGCCACCCCGCCATCACCTCCCGGTCGACCAGCGCCAGCGGCCGAACCCCCTCGCCATCCGCTGCCCCCACCACCACATGCGTCGTCTCAATGGACGCCGCACTCACATCGGCGGCCAGCATCCGCGCTGCTGCTGCCATCTGTGCCGGCGCCAGCTCCGGCAATTCCACCCAATGCAACACCACGGCATCGCCGGGCACGACAATGATGGTCTCCGCCGCGTCACCAGCAAGCAGCGGCGGCAGCGTGTCCAACCCCGCACCCCGCGCCGTCACGGCGTCACCGTCCAGCATCAGCCAGCGCCCGTCATCAATGAACACCAACCGCCGGATCATTCGTCCTCCGTCCAGCGCCGGCTGGCAATCCGCGATGGCGCCCGCCGCGCATCAATCAACGCCGTTTCCTGCAACGTGCCATCGCCCACCACAACCCGCAGGTCCATCGCAAACCACTCCGTCGTCACCTGCGTCTGCCCCATCACATCCGCCGGCGCCGGGCCCAGCTCCACAAGCGTCGGCGTGTTCCAGAATTCCGCCACCCCCGGCCATCCCGCCGCCGGCCGGTCGGCAATCACCCGCCGTGCCTGGTCGGGCCGCATCACCCCCGGCAACAGCATCGCCACCAAAGGCGCCTGCGACGCCGTCAGCGTGTTCACATTGATCGGCGACATATCCGCCACCGGCAACGCACACACCCACGGCCGGATGCGCGCGTACAGTGCCGGTGTCACGCCATTCACCGCCCGCAATTCGCTCGCCTCCGCCATCATCGTGTTGCCGGTGCGATATGGCACGGTCGCCCGCGCATACACCGGGTCCTCGGCGCCATCGCGGTTGGGGTTGCCATCACTGTCGATCCAGTCTGCCGCCGATGCCGCAATGCGCCGCGCCGCCGCCGCCGGCACCTCCACCGCCTGCATCAACGCCGCAAACTGGTCGATGGCAATCGGCCGCGAAACCAGCGCATCGGGCGCCGTGCCGGCCACCAGGCTGTTCAAATTGAAACAATTGCCGCCATCCACCACGCGCGCCCGCGCCGTGCCAATGGGCAACGGCAACACGATGTCGCGCCCCTGCCACCCACCCGCCAGCGTCGTCCGCCCCGGCGATGCCGCCACCAGATCGTCGATGCGCGTGGTGATCAACGCCTCGCCGACCAGTCCAAACGCCCGCGCCTGTGCCAATCCTGCGGCATTGCCCTGTACCATCGTTGCCAATCGCAACCGGTCGAACATCACCGCCGCAATTGCCCCCATCACGCCCACCAGGATCAACACGGTGATCAACGCTGCCCCTGTTTCGGAACCGCGCGGCGTCATGTCACCGGCCCCGGACCAACCACGAACAGCTGCCGCAATTCCGGCACCCCTTGCGCCGTGATGATCATCTCGATCGCCTCGGGCAACGCGTCCCGCGCCTCCGGCTGCCACACATCCAGCCATTGCCCGCGCTGCAAAAACCGCACGCGCAACGTCATCACCCCATCCATCACCAGCGCCGGTGGATTGGCCGCCGCACCATCGACCATCGGCCAGGCCGTCCGTTCCAACCTGTCGCCGTTCAATCGATATTCCACCCGCTGCAATGATGATCGCGCCGCCCCGCCATCATTGGCCCAACCGCGGCGCACCAACCGCAGCACCGCCGCCGCTTCGCCCCCGCCAAACGCCGGTCGCACCGCCCCGGCTTCGTCCCGCCACAGCCGCGGTGCCGCCTGCGCCAGGTCCGCCGTCAACAACGCCCGCCCCCGCACCACCGCCGCCAGGCTCGCCAACCGTTCCGTCGTCCGCCCCTGCGCATCAACCCCAAAGGTCAACAACGCCGTGCCCGCCGCCGACAACAAGGCAAACAGGAACAGCGCGATCAGCAGCTCGACCAACGTAAAGCCAGCGTCCGGCGAGCGTCCAAGGCCCCCCCTCACGCCGCCTGCCTCACAACCGTAACCGCCGCTGCCGTCCCGCCATCCGGCCCCGCCACCCGGATTTCGATGCGCTGCAACCGCACATCGGGGCTGCGCTGCACATCGCGCATCCATTGCCACACGCGGCCACCATTGGTTTCGGCGCCACGCGTCGTGCCGAACGCCGGGGGCAGGGGGCTTGTCATCACCTCCACGGCCTGGTTCTGCGCCACAATCCCGGCAACGGTCTTGTCGTCCAACCGTGCTGCCGTTGCCACGCCGGCGCCTTGCAACCGCAGCAGTGCCAGCGCCGCCAGGCTGAAAATCGCCAGCGCCACGAGCACTTCGACAAGGGTGAAACCCTCATTTCGCATCGACACGCACCGCGCCATTGCTGTCGACCACCACCGTCGCACTGGCACCCTCGCGGCGCAGCGTCACCGTTCCCGGCGTGGCCAGCCCGGTGCCATCGAACCTCATCGCCCCGCCTTCAACGTCGACAACCGCCTCAACGCCCTCGCCCCAGCGTTTCGGCGCCAGCGCCTTGGCCGGCACGGCTTCCCACCCACCGGGCCGCCGCCGCGAAAAATCATATCCCGCACCATCGATCCGCACGCCGATGTCGCGCCCGCCGACGATCGCCAGGTCACGCGCCGCCACCATCCGCGCCGCCAGTCCCTCGGCATCGTCGGTCACGCGCCCGCGCGGATCGGGAATGGTCATCACCGCCGCCGCCGTCATCAGGCCGATGATGACCATCACCACCATCAACTCGACGAGCGTGAAGCCCGCCTCATCGGCCCTACTTCCAATTGCCAATATCGGCATTCTCGCCCTCGCCTCCGGGCACACCATCGGCCCCCAGCGATGACACATCGAACGCCCCATGCTGCCCCGGTACCGCATATAGATACGGCTTGCCCCAGGGGTCATCCGGCAGTCGCTTCAAATACCCGCCCCGCCGGTAACGATCGGGCTGCGCCAGCCCTGCCGGCGGCGCCTGCAACGCCGCCAGCCCGTCCTCGCCGCGCGGATAGGTGAAATTGTCGAGCCGGTACATCTCCAGCCCCTGCTCGATCAACGCGATATCGGCCTTGGCCTTTTCGACCATCGCCTTGTCGCGTGTCGGCAGCACATTGACGATGACAACGGTGGCCAGCAGCCCGATGATGACGATCACCACCATCAATTCGACCAGCGTAAAGCCGTCTTCATCGGAATCGGTCATCACAGTCCTCATTGCGCAGCCAGCGTATCGAGTTGCAGGATCGGCAGCAGGATCGACAGCACGATGGCGGCGACAATGCCGCCCATCAGTATGATCACCCCCGGCTCGAGCAGCGACAAGGCCGTTGCGGTGAACGTATCGAATTCGCGCTCCAGATAATCGGCGGCACGTTCCAGCATCACGTCCAATCGCCCCGAACTCTCCCCGCCCGCCGCCATGTACACCAGCAGCGGCGGAAACACGCCCGACTTGCGCAGCGCGGCGGACAGGCTGCCGCCCTCGCGGATCGACGTGACGATCTCTTCGGACGCTTTACGCAACGCCCGGTTGTTGATCGTCGGCGTCGTCAACGCCAACCCCTCGATCAACGGCAACCGGCTCGCCACCATTGTCGCCAGGGTCCGCGCCAACCGCGCAGCGTGCAGATCGCGCAGCAACCGCCCGAAAAACGGCAGTCCCAGCAATCGCGTATCAAATCGCAGCCGGAAATCCTCATCCCGCATCGCCCGCGCAAACAACAATCCCGCACCCACGCCGACCAGCAGGATCAACCACCACCACCCCGACAAGAACGCCGAAATCGCAATCACCATCCGCGTCAGCAACGGCAGCGCCTGGCCGATGTCCTCGAATTGCTCGACAACCTTGGGCACCACGAAAATCATCAGCGCGATCACCACCACCGTCGCCACCACCGCCAGCGCGGCGGGATACGCCACCGCCGCCACGACCTTGCCGCGCACCGCCGCCTGCCGCTCCTGCAAATCCGCCAACCGCTCAAGGATTCCGGGCAACGAGCCCGAACTTTCGCCGGCCGAAACCATCGCCCGGAACAACGGCGGAAAACTCCCCGGCTCCAGCGCCATCGCCTCCGATAGCCGCCGCCCTTCCAGAACCCCCGTATGCACCCGCCCGAGGATGCGCTGCACATGCGCCTGTTCGGATTGCCGCACGATCGTCCGCAACGTCTCCTCCAGCGGCGCCACCGTCACCAATGTCGCCACCTGCCGGGTGAACAGCGTCAACTGCTTCACATTCAGATGCCGCGAAAATCCCCCCGCCGCCCCCCCGGCCCCTGTCGCCACCCGCCCATCGGTCGCATCGACCTTCAACGCGAACAACTTGCGGTTCAACAATGCCGCCCGTGCCGCCTCATTGCTGTCGGCCTTGATCCGCCCGCGCCGCTCGCGCCCCGCCATGTCGAGGGCATTATACTGATACTCAGGCATCGGCGCTCTCGGTCCCGGCGCGCATCACCCGCACCGCCTCCTCCGCCGTTGTCACCCCCGCCAGCACCATCGCCCGCGCCGCCCCGGCCAGCGCTGGCGACTGCCCGAACGCCTGCGCCGCAATCGCCGTCTCGTCGCCGCCCTCCAGGATGATCCGCCGTATATCGTCGGTGATGCGTACCGCTTCGAACACCCCGACGCGGCCCTTGAACCCCGTATCGCCGCACGCCGCACACCCCCGCGCCGCCCAGACGGTGCTGCCCGGCGCCACCCCCAGCAAGCCCGCCAGCGCACCATCCGCCGGATGCGCCTCCCGGCACTCCGTACACAGTCGCCGCACCAGCCGCTGCGCAATCACCGCGCGCAAGGTGGACGCCAGCAAGAACGGCTCGATCCCCATGTCGCGCATCCGGGTAATCGCCCCGGCCGCATCATTGGTATGCACCGACGACAGCACCAGATGCCCGGTCAGCGACGCCTGGATGGCAATCTGCGCCGTCTCCGCATCGCGGATTTCGCCCACCATCACCGTATCGGGGTCCTGCCGCAAAATCGCCCTCAGCCCCGCGGCAAACGACAGCCCGACCTTCGGGTTGACCTGCGTCTGCCCTATGCCATCCACGGCATATTCCACCGGGTCCTCCACCGTCAGGATATTGCGACTGCCGTCGTTGAGCAGCCGCAGTCCGGCATATAATGTCGTCGTCTTCCCCGATCCCGTCGGCCCCGTGACCAGCACAATCCCGTTCGGTTCTCCCAAAGCCCCCCGGAACGCCCGATCAATGGCCACCGGCATCCCCAGCGCATCAAGGTCGATGCCCGCATTGTCCTTGTCGAGCAGCCGCAGCACAACCCGCTCCCCGGCCCGCGACGGCAGCGTGGAGACTCGCACATCCAGGCTCTTGCCCCCCAGCGTCAGCCCGATGCGCCCATCCTGCGGCAGTCGCCGCTCGGCAATGTCCAGCCGCGCCATCACCTTCACCCGGCTCACCACCATCGACGCGACATTCGCCGGCAACCGGTGCCGCTCGGTCAACTGCCCGTCGGCGCGCATCCGCACGACCAGCGCGCTTTCATACGGCTCGATATGGATATCGGACACCCCCTGCCGCGCCGCTTCGGCAATCAAGCCATTGATCAGCCGAATGATCGGCGCATCATCCTGGGTATCGAGCAAATCCTCCGCCGACGGTATCGAATCGACCAGCAATCCCAATTCATCGCCGCCGCCAATCGCCCCCGCCGTAAAGCCCTCCAGCGCGTAATTCTCGCTCAACAACCGGTCGAACCGCGCCGCCTCCACCGTCTCCACCGCCAGCGCACGCCCCACCAGCCGCCGCACCTCGCTCAACACCCGCGGGTCCTCACCGCCGCGCAACCCGATATGCACCGCCGCGGCATCCGCCCCCGTCACCACCACGCCGAACCTTTTGGCAAAGGCATAGGGCAGGGTGGGGGCCGCCACCTCGCTCACCGCTTCACCGGCGCCGGCGGCACCGGCAAAGGCGGCGGACTCGGGCTCGGCGCCAACCGCGGGTCCGGCCTCACCGGCGGCGCCGTCCGCAGATAATCCCGCACCAGCACATCGAGCGACGTCGTCTCCGATCCGCCCTGTGCCGCCTCGGCATCGCGGATATAGTCATACCGCTCCGCCGACAGCCGCTGCGCATCCGCCGCCGTCCGCACGATCGTCGGCCGGATGAACACCATCAGATTGGTCTTGGTCTTGTTCCGCGACCGCGACTTGAACAACTCCCCCACCACCGGAATATCGCCCAGCAACGGCACCTTCTCGATCGTCCGCCGCTCATTCTCGTCGATGAGGCCGCCCAACGCGATGATCTGCCCATCATCCACCGTCACCGTCGTGGTGATCTCGCGCTTGTTGAGGATCAGCTCCGGGGACGTGCTCGACACCGGCCCGGCAATCGAACTCACCTCCTGGCGGATCTGCAACTTGATTGTCCCGCCGGCATTGATCTGCGGCTTCACATCCAGCTG
>JANPEP010000162.1:0-2264 GCA_031422995.1 Polymorphobacter sp.
CTTGCCACGCGGCCACACATGCGCCCGATCGCCCGACGTGGCATCAACCTCGGTCTCATACAGCCAATTGACCTTGGGGTCCTTCAACGTCCGGGCATAACCGATGGGAATATGAATCAGCGGATTGGTATCCTTGCCCCCAGCTTCGAGGAGCAGAACCGTCGCCGTGCCATCCGCCGTCAGCCGATTGGCCAGCACACAACCGGCGCTGCCGGCTCCGACGATGATGTAATCATATTCGCGCATGATGCGTCACTCCCCACGCCGCTTTTACGTGCGGTCGCCCAGGCATCATACAGAGCACAGGGACGCGGGATAGAGCCTGTGGAAGACGGCTCCCGGCCGTTATCGGCGGCAGCCGGGCCCTTCGCAGCGCCGCACCGCGCCGGTCATCGGATCGACCTGCAATTCGGCGCGCCCATTGGCATTGCGCACCCGTGCCTCCCACGCCCGCGTGTCCCATTCCAGCTCGCGGATGTCGCCAAGCCCGGCGGCTTCGATACCGCGCGCAATCCCCGATGCCGGCTTGGCCGTCGCCGGTGGCCGCAAATCAAGCACCAGCTCGCGCTCGCTTCGCCTTACGGCGCCTGAAACCCCGTCGATGGCATCCTCCCGGCACACCATCTGGCGGCGTTCGCAGGACACGACTTCCCACAGGCCGCGATGGTTTTCGGCGCTGAATACCGTGCGGGTGCCCTTGGCCTCGACCATCTGCAAAATCACCGATAGCGGCTTGTTGGCAACGCCGGGCGTCTGCGTGCCGGCCGCAGCAACGGTCACCAACGCCAGCGCTGGCAGCATACACGCCCATCTGGCGATGCCGATCATCCGCATTTTCCTCACGCCACCCCGACTGAATTTCGGACCAAATGCTATCCGCGCCCTCAGGCCATTGCAAGAAACTGTCTGCCAAACGCCCCGAAAACTGTCG
Organism: Polymorphobacter sp.; assembly: GCA_031422995.1. Classification (GTDB taxonomy): domain Bacteria; phylum Pseudomonadota; class Alphaproteobacteria; order Sphingomonadales; family Sphingomonadaceae; genus Sandarakinorhabdus. The sequence goes on from JANPEP010000162.1 coordinate 932, forward strand.
GCGCATTTTACACCCCGGATTTTGGCATGTTGCCAAAATATTGAAATTCCATGCCGCAGTGAATTGGCACGATTCATGCATAATGTTTTCAGCGCAGATTACGCAAAAAAAGGGCATCGCAATGAAAATCGCACTTCTCGTTGCCGCTGCATTGGCAGCAATCGCCGCAACGCCGTCACAAGCGCTGACCTTCGCCTATAACTACAAGACCACTTCTGGCGCCAACCTCGACGCCTCGGGCTTCATCACCACCAGCAATTTCGTCAACGGGTCGGGCGGCTACAGCATCACCGGCATCACCGGCAATGTCCTTGGCGACCTCATCACCTCGCTGACACCGAACCCAAGCGCGCCAAATGCCCAGGTTTCGGCGTCCGGTCGCTTCATCTATGACAACAACCTGTTTGTCACCGCGCCCTATCTCTCCAACCCGGGCGTGTTGTTCAACTCCTCAAGTTTTGAATATAACCTGTTTTCGGACACGGCGACCCAGTACGAGCTAATCCAGGCCAACACCGGTGGCTATACGCAGTTCTCGGTCGGCACGTTCGTCGTGTCGCAGGTTCCGGAACCCGCCACCTGGAGCCTGTTGGTCATCGGCTTCGGCCTTGTCGGCCTGTCGGTGCGTCGCCGCAGCACAGTCATCGCTGTCTGACACCAAGCCGCGTCAACCGATGACGGGCGGGGACGCAAATCCCCGCCCGGTTTTCGTCCACGCCCTTATTTGACAGCCTTGGCTTTCGGCTTGGGCTTCTTCGCAGCCGGCTTTTTCGCCGCTGCTTTCTTCGCGGGTTTTTTGCCGGCCTTGGCTGGCATCGCCGCCCGCACGTCAATCAGCGCCGCCGCATCCTCAATGCTGATCGTCATGCCGTCTTCGGTTTTGGGCACGGTGGCGTTGGTGGTGCCGTCGGTGATGTATTGGCCGAAGCGTCCGGCCATCAGTTTCATCACTGCACCCGATACCGGGTGCGGGCCGATTTCGCGCAACGGCGCCATCGTCCCCCGTGCGCGCGGCCCGGCGGCGGCGGCTTCGGCGAGTTTGACGACGGCGGCGTTCATGCCGGTTTCGAAGACTTCGAGGGTCGAGGTGAGCCGGGCATATTTGCCGGCGTGGGCGAGGTATGGCCCATAACGGCCGATGCTGGCGGTGATCGGTTCACCGGTTTCGGGATGGGTGCCGACGGTGCGGGGTAGCGACAGCAGGCGCAGCGCCAGATCGAGATCTTCGGGGCCGGCGACGACGGCGTCCTTGGGGATCGAGGCGCGGGGTGGTTTTTCGCCATCACCGCGTTGCACATAGGCGCCGAAGCGGCCCGAGCGCAGGCTGATCGGC
>JANPEP010000163.1:0-2673 GCA_031422995.1 Polymorphobacter sp.
GGCGCGGGCGGTGGCGAGATTGGTGAAATTGATGCAGGCCATGGCGAGGATCAGCAGGGCAACGAGAGCGAAGGTGGCGATGCTTTCGGGGTCGTTGCTGGGGGTGTTGCCATCGACGCCGCCGGCGAGGTGGATGTCGGCGACGGGGACGAGCTTCCAATCGACATCATCGCCTTCACTAACGACGGCATCGCCGACGGCTTCCTTGGGAATGTTGCGTTTTTCCCAGGCCTTTGTGGCTTCGTTGATGGCGGCGACGGAGGCGCCGGGTCGCAAGCTGATATAGTTGTAGCCGGCGTTCCAGCCGTAGCGAGTGAAGAAATCCGGCCGGTCGGCATAGGGCAGCTTGCTGAACGCGGCGATCATCGACACGGCGAGGTGGGAGTTTTTGGGAAGGTCGCGCAGCACGCCGGTGACGGTGTAATCGATGGTCTTGCCGCCGCTGACGATCGACAGCGTCTTGCCCATGGGATCGATGCCGGGATAGCGGCGCGCGGCCTCGGACTGGGTGAGCACCAGCGACGTGGCACCGCGCAGCGCGGTGCGGGCATCGCCGCTGACCAGCGGCAGTTGCAGGACTTCGAGGAAATCAGGCTCGGCTGTCAGCACCTTGCCGGTCGTGGCAACGCCATTTTGAATTATCACCGGCTGGCCGTCGGCGGCATAGGCGACCTTGTCGATTTGCGGGAAGTCCTTGGCGAGCGAGCGGCCGACGACATAGGCCGATATCTGCGATTGCTTTGAGCGGCCGGTGTTGTTGCCGAGGAACGAAGTTTGCACCTGATAGGCGTTTTCATGGCCGGGGAGCCATTTATCATAGCTGGTTTCGTAGCGAACGAAGAGCAGGAGCAGGATGCAGGCCGCCATGCCGATGGCGAGGCCGAGGATGTTGATGGCGGCGAAGATGCGGTTGCGGTTGAGGGCGCGAAGGCCGGTGGTGAGGTAGTTCTGGAGCATTTTGTGGTCCTTGGCTGGGGCCATATGCTGGGGAGATGGGAACACCCTCACCCGGGCCGCTGGCGCGTCTCTCGCCTCTCCCGCAAGCGGGAGAGGGGTAAAGTCAGGCGGCGCGCCTTGTTTCGATCAGGACGCGGCCATCGAGCATGTTGACGACACGGCCGGCATAATCGGCGTGGGCGGGGGAATGGGTGACCATGACGATGGTGGCGCCTTCCTCGTTGAGGGTGCGGAGCATGCGCATCACTTCCTCGCCATGGGCGGTATCGAGGTTGCCGGTGGGTTCGTCGGCGAGGATGAGTGGCGGCGCGGCGACGACGGCGCGGGCGACGGCGACGCGTTGTTGCTGGCCGCCCGAAAGCTGGCTGGGGTGGTGGTTGGCGCGGTGGGCGATGCCGACCTTGTCGAGCACGGCATCGACGCGGGCGCGGCGTTCGGCGCTGCTGATGCCGTGGTAGAGCAGCGCGAGTTCGACGTTTTCGCGGACCGAGAGTTCGTCGATGAGGTTGAAATTCTGGAAAATGAAGCCGATGCGGCGCTTCCTTATGTCGGTGAGGTCGCGTTCAGGGAGGGCGGCGACTTCGCGGCCTTCGAGATGGTAGCTGCCGCCGGTGGGGCGATCGAGCAGCCCGATCATGTTGAGAAGCGTGGATTTCCCGCAGCCCGATGGCCCCATGATGGCAACGAACTCGCCGGCATCGATATGGAGGTCGATATTGTCGAGCGCGGTGGTTTCGACGGTTTCGGTGCGATAGGATTTGCGCAGGGCCGACAGGCGGATCATTTGGAGTCTCCAGAAAGTTTGAGGCGGGTCTTGTCGGCAAAGCCGATGTAGGCAGAGGTGATGACGCGGTCACCGGGGGTAAGGCCACCGATGACTTCGATGCTGTCGGGGTTGCGGCGGCCGAGGCGGATGGGGCGCTTTTCGGCAGACTTGCCGTCCGGCGCGAGCACGAAGGCGAAGGCGCCGGCGCTGTCCTGATAAAAGGCGCCGTTGGCGACGAGGGTGGCGGGAGCGGGATCGCCGAGCGTGAGTTTGGGTTGCAGGGTTTGGCCGCGCTGGAGGGCGGCGGGCTCTGGCCCCTTGAAGGTGAGATCGGCGGTGAAAGTACCGCCTTTGACCTGTGGGTAGATTTTGGCGACGGTGAGGGGGTAGCGTTTGCCGGCCCATTCGACGCTGGCGCGTTGGCCGGGCTGGACGCGGCCGAGGTAGAATTCGTCGATGTCGGCAACGAGCTTGTTGCGGCCGGCGCTGTCAACCTGGCCGAGGCGTTCGCCGCGGTTGAGGCTTTGCCCGACTTGCGGATTGAAGCCCGAAAGTTGCCCGGCGACGGGGGCGCGGATGGTGAGTGCATCAAGGCTGGCGCGGGCGAGGCGGAGATTGGCGGTGAGACCCGAGGCGGCGCTGCGGAGTTGTGCGAGCTGGCTGGCCTGGAGGCGTTCTTCGGTGGCCATGGTTTCGGCGGTGACGCTGCGGCGTTCGCGCAGGTAGCGGGCTTCGTCTTCGGAATCCTTCAGCGCCCGACCCGAGACCCAGCCGCCGGCGGCGAGTTTGGTATCGCGATCGAGCTGGCGACCGGATTTGCGCATCTGCCATTCGATTTCGGCGAGGTTGCGGCGGTTTTCGAGGCGGCTGCGTTGGAGCTCGAGTTCCTGGGAGCGGAGGTTGTTGAGCTGCTGGCTGACATCGGCCTCGCGGGCGATGACATCGAGTTG
>JANPEP010000164.1:0-4634 GCA_031422995.1 Polymorphobacter sp.
TGTGCGCCTATCTGCGCGGCCCCGGCCCGCGCTCCCGCCCCACCACCCGTTCAGTAAAATCCATTGGGTGGCCGGGCGGGGGCGCGGGCCGGCACCGCCCAACAGAAAAGACCCCATGGAACCCAGTTGGCGCAAACCCGCGGGCGTAATCGGCCTGCTCCTCTACCTCACGCTCTATGCGGGCCTGGTGTCGTCGTTCGCCGATGCGCTGTCGTCGCTGCCTCAGGCCCTGATGGTCATCGCCTATATCGTCCTCGGCATCGCTTGGCTGCTGCCGCTGCGCCCGTTGTTCCTCTGGATGAACACCGGCCGCTGGACCTTTCCCAAGGAACCCAAGTGACCCCCGAAGCCTGCCTCACGATGGCCCAGGTCCGCACCGGCGTCGACGCGCTCGATCGTGACCTTGTCGCCCTCCTCGCCCGCCGCTTCGCCTTCATGGACGCCGCCGCCCGCATCAAGACCGATCGCTCGGCCGTCCGCGACGAAGCGCGCAAGGCCCAGGTCATCGCCAACGCCTCGGCCGCAGCAGAAGCCGCAAACCTCCCTCCAGGCCTCGCCGAAACCCTGTGGGAATCGCTCGTCGAAGCCTCGATTGCCTATGAACTTGCTGCCTGGGACCGCCGACGACCCCTTGTGGAGGGTGGCGCGAGTGACGGGGCTCGAACCCGCGACCTCCGGCGTGACAGGCCGGCGCTCTAACCAACTGAGCTACACCCGCGTATGTTGCGGAAGCGGCGGGATAGGCACCCCCCTCCCCGCTGTCAAGCACGCAACCGCCCCAGCCCGCGAATTGCGTGACAGCCGCCACCCGCAGCGCTAGTCACAGGCCCATGACCACCCCCGATCACGCCGGCAGCGTCGCCCGCCTCCTCACCCTCCTCGATGTCGAACGCTTCGAGGATGATCTGTTCCGCGGCCAATCCACCAACGCCGGCTGGCAACGCGTCTATGGCGGCCAGGTCGTCGCCCAGGCCCTCATGGCCGCGTCGAACACCGTGGACCCCAGCCGCCTCTGCCATTCGCTGCACAGCTATTTCATCCGCCCCGGCGACCCCAAGCACCCCATCGTCTACCGCGTCGAACGTGACCGTGACGGCCAAAGCTTCACCACCCGGCGCGTCGTCGCCATCCAACACGGTCGCCCCATCTTCAACATGGCCGCCAGCTTCCAGGTCCAGGAACCCGGCCTCACCCACAGCTTCCCAATGCCCGAAGCGCCCGCGCCCGAAACCCTGCAAAGCGACGCCGAATGGGCGCAAATCCACGCCGACAGCGCCCCCGAACCCTTCCGCACCCTGTGGAAGACTCGCGAACGCCCCATCGAATTCCGCGCCGTGGACAAGATGGACCCCTTCAACCCCGTCGCCCACCCGCCGCGCACCCAGCATTGGTGCCGCGCCGCCGCCACGGTCGACATCACGCCCCCGGTGGCCCGCGCCCTCTTCGCCTATGCCAGCGACATGACCATGCTCGACACCGCCCTGCTCCCCCACGCCATCGCCTGGAGCAACCCGCAACTCCAGGTCGCCAGCCTCGATCACGCCATCTGGTTCAACGCCACGCCCGACATGAACGACTGGCTGCTGTTCGACCAGGACGCCCCCGTCTCCGGCGGCGGCCGCGGCCTCAACCGCGCGCTGGTCTACACCCGAACCGGCGAACAAATCGCCACGGTGATGCAGGAAGGCCTCATGCGCTACCGCCCCAAATAAGCCCCTCTCCCGCCTGCTGGCGAGGGCTTCTCTCCCTACTCTCTCCCCGTTGACGCGAAGGCGTCGCCTGCGGCTGTGGGGAGGGCGACTCGCGCTCTTGCGCGAGCGGGGTGGCGGTCCACCTTACCCGACGAAAAGCCCCTAATCCGCATCCCCCTCAACCGGCAGCACCACCCCCGCATCCCCAAACTCGCCGCGCTTGAACACCGCCGCAAAGCGCGCCTCGTCCACGCCGCCCTCCCAGCGCGAAACCACCACACACGCCACCGCATTGCCGATGAAATTCGTCAACGCCCGGCATTCCGACATGAATCGATCGACCCCCAGAATCAGCGCCATCCCTGCCACCGGCACGCTCGGCACAATGGACAATGTCGCCGCCAGGGTGATGAACCCTGCCCCCGTCACCCCCGCCGCGCCCTTCGACGAAATCATCGCCACCCCCAGCAGCAACAATTGCTCTCCCAGAGTCAGATCGATGTTCGTCGCCTGCGCAATGAACAGCGCCGCCAGCGTCATGTAAATGTTCGTCCCGTCCAGGTTGAACGAATACCCCGTCGGCACCACCAGGCCGACAATCGGCTTCGGGCACCCCGCCGCCTCCATCTTCTCCATCAAACTCGGCAAGGCGGATTCCGACGAACTCGTCCCCAGCACCAGCAGCAATTCGGCCTTCAAATACCGGATCAGCGTGAAAATCGAAAACCCCGCCAGCCGCGCCACCAGCCCCAGCACGCCCAACACAAACAGCAACGCCGTCAGGTAAAATGTCGCCACCAGCGCCGCCAGATTGGCCACCGATCCCAGCCCATATTTGCCGATGGTAAAGGCAAACGCCCCGAACGCCCCCACCGGCGCCGCCTTCATGAAAATCTCGACCAGCTTGAACACGCCGGCCCCCGCCGCCTCGAACACCAGCATCAACGGCTTGGCCCGCTCCCCCACCAACGCCAGGGCAATCCCGAAACTGATCGAGAAAAACAGCACTTGCAGCAGATTGCCATCGGCAAACGCCCCCGCCACCGTCTCGGGAATGATGCCCATCAAAAACCCGGTGATGCTCGCATCATGCGCCTTGGCGACATAGGCGCTCACTTCGCCGGTCTGCAACGTCGCCGGATCGATGTTCAGCCCGGCCCCCGGCTGCACGACATTCGCCACCACCAGCCCAACCACCAGCGCCAGCGTCGACATCGCCAGAAAATACGCGAACGCCTTCCCCGCCACCCGGCCAACACTCGCCACGTCGCGCATCCCGGCGATCCCCGTCACGATGGTCAGGAAAATCACTGGTGCGATCACCATCTTCACCAGCTTGATGAAGGCATCGCCCAACGGCTTCAACGCCACGCCGGTTTCAGGCGCAAAATGCCCGATGATCCCGCCGCCGATAATGGCCACAATAACCCAGAAATACAGCTGACGGTAAAACGGTCGCTTCACCAACGGCGCAACAGGCACGGAAATCGCGATGGTCAGTCCCCCTCAAACGGCATCAGCAGCGCCGCCACAAACCCCTGGTCGCCCGTCACTCCAATCCCCACATCCGGCCGCACCTCCGAAAATGTCCCATGCAGCCGGTCCCACACACTCAACCCCGCCGAATAATTCGAATCAAGCGCCGCCGCGTCCGCTCGGTGATGAATGTCATGCATCCCCGGCGTCGTCACCACCCAGGCCAGCGCCCGGTCGAACCCCAATTCCACATCGGCATGATGAAACAGCACCGACCCGAAAAACCACCCCTGCCAAATCGCCAGCGCCCGCGGGCTGACCCCGAACACCCGAACCTGCACCAAACGCAGCGGCACCGAAACCATCATGTCCACCACATGAAACCGCAACGCCGTCGATGCATCCATGTCGGCATCGACATGATGCACCCGGTGCAAGCGCCACAACAGCGGCACGCGATGCGTCGCCACATGCCAATGATACATCGACCAATCGAGCAACAGCATCGCCGCCGCATCGCGCACCAGCGTTACGACCGGGCCGTGCCCCGGCAACGCCTGCGCCAGACCCAACCCCTCACGTTCCACCCGCACCGCCAACGCCCGCGCCAGTGGTCGCTCCACCCCCGCCACTACCGCCAAACTCATCGCCCCCAGCGCCAAATTCCGCACCGTCCGCTCCGGCTCCTCCTGCGTCCGCACTCGCTTCGACCATAACCGCTCGGCCAGCAGCAGCGCCCCGACCGCGAGAGCCGCAATCCCAAGGCTAGCCCTCGCCAATCGCCATCCCCGCCGCCCAGCCACTCGCCCAGGCCCATTGGAAATTATACCCCCCAAGCCAGCCCGTCACATCCACCGCCTCACCAATCGCATACAGCCCCCGCACCCCCTTGGCCTCCATCGTCCGCGAAGACAGCCCATCGGTGGAAATCCCCCCCACCGTCACCTCGGCCTTGGCATACCCCTCGCTGCCATTCGGCACGAACTGCCAATCCGCCAGCAACCGCTCGACATCGCCCAGCCGCGCATCCGAAATGCTGTTCAAATCGCCATAGATCCCGATCCGCTGCCACAACATCTCGGCCAACCGATCCGGCAACACCGCCGCCAGTTGCACCTTCAAAAAACTCTTCGGCCGCACCCGCTTCGCCGCGACCAACCACCCAGGCGCCGCATCGGGCAGGAAATTCACCCCCACCGCCTGGCCGTTCCGCCAATAACTCGAAACCTGCAAGATCGCCGGCCCTGAAAGCCCACGATGCGTGAACAGTGCCGCCTCCCGAAACGCGGTTTTTCCACACCGTGCCACCACCTCCGCCGCCACGCCCGAAATCTCGCGAAACAGAATCTCGTCCCCGCCCAGTGTCAACGGCACCAGCGCCGGCCGCGGCTCGACGATGCTCATCCCGAACCGCCGCGCCAGGCCATAGGCAAAATCCGTCGCCCCCATTTTCGGAATCGAAGGCCC
>JANPEP010000165.1:0-1523 GCA_031422995.1 Polymorphobacter sp.
AGGACGAAGCCGACGCGCTCGATCTCGCCCGGCATGATTTCGCCCACGTCCTTGCCGAAGCCGTGCAAAGCCTGCACCCCGGCACGCAGATCACCTTTGGGCCTTCGACCGACGACGGCTTCTATTATGACTTCGCGCCAAGGGACCGCCCGTTCACCGACGAGGATTTGCCGGCGATCGAAGCCGAAATGCGCGCCATCATTGCCCGTAACGAACCGCTGGTGCGGGAGGAGTGGACGCGCGCCCAGCTCATCGAGTATTTCAAGGCGCACGGCGAAACCTTCAAGGCCGAATGGGCCAATGAGTTGAAGGGCGACGAGCCGCTGACCATCTATCGCGCCGGCGCGGGCCCCGACGCCTGGCTCGACATGTGCCGCGGGCCGCATTTGCCCTCCACCGGCAAGCTCGACCCCGCCGCCTTCAAGCTGACGCGTGTCTCCGGCGCCTATTGGCGCGGGGACCAGGCCAATGCGATGCTCAGCCGCGTCTACGGCACCGGTTGGCTCAACAAGAAGCAACTCGACGCGCACATGCTGCGGCTCGAGGAAGCTGCCAAGCGCGACCACCGCAAGCTGGGCGCCGAAATGGACCTGTTCCACCTTCAGGCCGAAGCCCATGGCAGCGTGTTCTGGCACCCGCGCGGCTTTGTCATCTATCGCGCGCTGGAGGCCTATATGCGCCGACGCCTTGATGCCGCCGGCTATCTGGAGGTCAAGACACCGCAGATCATGGACGCCCGGCAATGGGAACAATCCGGCCATTGGGGCAAATATCGCGAGAACATGTTCGTCATTCCGGACGAAGTGCCCAACGTCGATGACGAAGGCCCGGTGATTTCGGACAAGGCGCAATGGATGGCGCTGAAGCCGATGAATTGCCCGGCGCACGTCCTCATCTTCCGCCAGGGCATCAAATCCTATCGTGACCTGCCGCTGCGCCTGGCTGAAATGGGCTGCTGCCACCGCAACGAGCCGCATGGCGCGCTCCACGGCTTGATGCGCGTCCGCCAATTCACCCAGGACGACGCGCACATTTTCTGCCGCGAAGACCAGATCGTCGGCGAAATCGCGCGCTTCTGCGATCTGCTCGATGTCGTTTACAAGGACCTCGGCTTTTCGGACTATGCCATCAAGCTGGCGCTGCGCCCCGACAAGCGTTTCGGCACCGATGAAATGTGGGACTGGTCCGAACAATCCATGCGCGATGCCGTCAAGGCCACTGGCCGCGACACGCCCGACTGGGGCTGGGAAGAACTCCCCGGCGAAGGTGCGTTTTATGCGCCCAAGCTGGAATTCCACCTGACCGACGCGATCGGCCGGACCTGGCAGGTCGGCACCATCCAGACCGACACCGTGCTGCCCGAACGCCTCGACGCCAGTTACGTGGCGGAGGACGGCGCCCGCCACCGCCCGGTCATGCTCCACCGCGCCATTCTGGGCAGCTATGAACGCTTCATCGGCATCCTGATCGAACATTATGCCGGCCGCTTCCCGCTGTGGCTGACACCGGTGCAAGCGGTTGTC
>JANPEP010000166.1:0-1673 GCA_031422995.1 Polymorphobacter sp.
GCCGGGGGTGGCGGCGGCTGTGTTGTTGCATGGGGAGGAGGCGGCCAACCGTGGAGTATTTTTTGGCGCGGGTGGGGCGGCGCGGTGAGTTGGGGAGGTTTATGAGCGGTTTGCGGGGAAGTTGGGGGTTTCCTCGGGGGAAGGCCCCCTCACCTCGCTCGCTGCGCGAGTCGCCCTTTCCCGCGAGGGGAGCGGGGAAGAGCTACCCCTCTCCCCGCTCAGCGCAGCCGTAGGCGTCGCCTTCGCGTCTACAGCGCTGAGTCGCCCTCTCCCGCAGCCGGAGGCGACGCCTTCGCGTCAGCGGGAGAGGGGAAGGGGTTTGCCGGTTTCGGTTGCCGCTTTGCCGGTTGAGGCGTCGCGGGCGCGGATGGCTTATATGCTGCTGGCGGAGTTGGGGGCTTGATCGCGGTCATGCTGCGGCGGGCAGATCCGCGATCGGCGATGTTGCCGGTGGCGATCCTGATGCTGGTGCTGTTGATGGTCGTGCCGGTGCCGGCGGGGCTGCTCGATCTGTTTTTCATCCTCAATATCGGGATTTCGCTGATCGTTTTGATGGTGGCGATCAACACGCGCAAGCCACTGGATTTTTCGGCGTTTCCGACGGTGCTGCTGTTTGCGACCTTGCTGCGGCTGTCGTTGAATGTCGCATCGACGCGGGTGGTGCTGGTGCATGGGCATGAGGGCACTGCCGCCGCCGGCCATGTGATCGAGGCGTTCGGGGCGTTCCTGGTCGGCGGCGATTATATCGTCGGGATTTTCGTGTTCGCGGTGTTGATGATCATCAACCTGGTGGTGATCACCAAGGGCGCCGGGCGGGTTTCGGAAGTGGCGGCGCGGTTCACGCTGGATGCCTTGCCCGGCAAGCAGATGGCGATCGATGCCGATTTGAACGCCGGGTTGTTGACCGCCGATGAGGCACGGGCGCGGCGGTTGGAGGTGACGACCGAGGCGGATTTCCATGGCAGCATGGATGGCGCGTCGAAGTTCGTGAAGGGCGATGCGGTGGCGGGGATCTTGATCCTGGCCATCAACATCATCGGCGGGTTGATCCTGGGGACGGTGCAGCACGGGCTGGCGGTAGGCGAGGCGGCAAAAGTCTATCTGTTGCTGGCGATCGGCGATGGGTTGGTGGCGCAGGTGCCGGCGCTGTTGCTGTCGATTGCCGCCGCCATGGTGGTGACTCGGGTGGGTTCGGAAATGGACCTGGCGGGGCAGGTTTCGAGCCAGTTTGCGCAGAGTGCATCATGGACGCCGGTGGCGGTGATTTTGGGGTTGTTGGGGCTGTTGCCGGGGATGCCGGCGCTGGTGATCCTGCCGGCGGCGGCGGGGGCCGGGTGGATTGCGTGGAAGCTGCGCACGCCCGACGCGGCGGTTGTCGCGGATGTGGCGGCGCCGGTGACGTCGACGATCGAATGGGCCGAGGTTTCGGACGTGGCGGCGGCGAGCCTGGAGATCGGGTTCGGGCTGGTGCCGTTGGTCGATGAGGGGCGCGGGGCGCTGTTGATGGCGCGGATTACCGGGATACGGCGGCAATTGTCCAAGCAGCTGGGGTTTGTGTTGCCGCCGGTGCGGGTGCGCGATGACCTTACACTGTCGCCCTTTGCCTATCGGATTGCGATTGGCGGGGTGATCGTTGGCGAGGACATGGCGTTTCCCGATGATGTGCTGGCGAT
>JANPEP010000167.1:0-6082 GCA_031422995.1 Polymorphobacter sp.
TGAGTTATTCCGTACCTAAGGGCAGATTCCCACGCGTTACGCACCCGTGCGCCACTAGACCCGAAGGTCTCGTTCGACTTGCATGTGTTAGGCATGCCGCCAGCGTTCGTTCTGAGCCAGGATCAAACTCTCAAGTTCATGATCGAACCAGTCGCCCCGACCAGCCGAAGCCAACCGAAACAAAAGGCCCGTTTTAGGAGCTTATCTGTCTGCACAACGTTTAACTTGGCATTTTCGGCCTCGGATTGCTCCGAAGCGATAGTGCTTTGTGGTAACGTTTGAGGACATATAAGCAGCGTGTTTAACCACAGCACCCGGACCCTAAATTGCCCGGACTGTGGACCGCCGCCCACATGTCCCTTCATTCAACCTACGATGAGAAAGAGCGACACTGGACCGTCCCCTGTTTTACCAGGTTCCTGACCAGTGTTTGTTTTCGAGGTCGGCGGCGCGTTCCGAAGAACCTCGCTACCGGCGACAGGGGCGGCTTATGGGCCGTTCGAAATTCCCCGTCAACTCCTTTCTTTCAGATTTTTTCCGGTTGAACCGGCGTCCATCGAAAGAACCGACTTTCGGCTTTCTTGCTCAACACCTTGAAAACAAGGGAAGAACCAGAGGCCTTGGCCGGCCCGGCTGGCGTGGCACCGAAGTGCTCGTCGGCCGGGAGTGGTCATCTAGTCGGGGGTCTTTCGGGGCGCAACCCCTAAATCACCAATGATGACGTTTTTTTGAAATTCGACCGCAAAAGCCCTCTCAAACAGTAGGGATTAGGGGTTTTGGCAGCATGGCGACTGAGCCATTGGCTGAAACTGACCCTGTATGCGCCCGGAATCAGCCCGTTCAGCTGGCGATGTAGTCCTTCATCGCCCGAGCTTCTGATTCGGCCTGGTCGATTCGAGCCTTTACCAGGTCGCCGATGGAGACGAGGCCGAGGATGACACCGTTCTCGACAACAGGAAGATGGCGGAACCGCCGGTCGGTCATGGTTTCCATGGCGCGAACGATGGTTTCACTCGGGAGGACCGTCTCCACCGGCGACGACATTATCTCCCCGGCGGTCGCCTGGAGAATTGCCGCGCCGTGGGTGTGCAGTCCGGCGCAGATGTCACGTTCACTGACCAGGCCAAGGATGGCATCATTCTCCACAACAAGGACGGCGCCGATTCGATTGACGTGCAGGAGTTCTGTTATGGCACTCACCGCGGTATCCCGCGTTACGGAGATCAGTGGCTTCTTGCCGGTCAGGATCGATCCGATCATGACAAACTCCCCAATGGCGTTTCGTGCGCCGACGGGCCAATCATTGCGCGATTCGCGCCGGAAGGCAAAGCATGAACCCCGCCCCTGCCCCACGAATCGCCTCGGCACAGCGTTCTGCCGGAGACCATTGGAAGCGCTTCAGACGCCTGATGGCCTTGATGACACTGGTGGCGATCGGAACGGCCGGCATCGCGGTGTGGAAGATGCGGCAGGACGGCGTGCCGTTCCACCTGCATTTCGTCATCGCGATGGCCGGCGGTATCCTGATTGCACTGTTGTTGGCCGGCGCCTTGATGGGCCTGGCGTTTGTTTCGAATCGATCAGGGCATGATGCAGCGGTCAGCGACCAGCTGCAGGACGAGGATTAGAAATCCCAGGCGGCGCGCATCGCAGCAACATCGAAGTTGAAATGGCGATCGGACAGCGGCAGCAAGCTGTCCGGGTTGACCTGGGCCTGGAACGGCCCGCCGGTCACCACACCATGCGTATATTGCATGGTGAAGCGGATGTAATCCATCGGTTGCCAGACCAGTGCCGCGAGATAGCCGCTTTGGCGCCCGCCATCGATGAAATCAGCGGCGGCGAGGCTGCCTGGCGCGCCGACACTGTCGGTCAGATCGAGCCAGTCATAGCGCAGGTTGACCGACCAGGAACCACTCCCGCCCTGTCCCACAGGATTGCGGACCCGGGTGCGCGTCCACAGGCCGTCCTTGTAGGCGCGCGATTCGCCCGTGAAGAAATATCCGACCTCGGCGTGCATGCCAAAGAAACCCGGGTCGCCATTGGTGCGCAGGCCGCGTGACGCATCGCCATTTTCGAGCAACTCGCCCGGGCGCAGGGTGTGCGCGGTAATGTGCTGGGCCTCGGCCGCGACATGGAAGGGACCGGAAATCCCCACAAATTCGCCGCCAACGATCAAATCGTCACGCAGTGCCAGATTGCCGGTATCGACGAAGCGCGTGTTGGTATCGTTGCTGAACGGCCGAGCGCGATAATCGAAGACGAGATCGTTGGTCTGGTAACGGCGGTACTGAATATTGCCGCCAAAGTGCAGTTGCGCCTTGCCGGCGTGCGGCGACCAGGTGACGCGACTTGAAAGCAGCAGGTCGTCATTGGCACGATCGGCATTGATAGTGTCGTTGAAGACGCCGGCCGAGACACGCAGCTCCTTGCCGGGCGAGATGTAGGTCGCAGTGGCGCCGAGGCGACGGATGTTGCCAAAGGCTTCGTTGAAGGCGGCGCGCTCGATGAAGCTGGTGTAGCGCGAGCTGGTAATCTGTTCAAAGCCATCGAGCGGTTCGAAATGGCCGAGGGTCAATTCCAGATCGGAGGCGCCAATCACCTCCTTGCCATGCCAGATCAGCACCACATCGGCAGCACGGGAGAGCGTGTCGGCAAAATCGACCTCGGCCTTGTAGGTGAAACCGCCGGGCATATCGCCTTCGACACCCAGCCGGGCGCGGCGGATGCGCGTGGTAAAGCCCAGGTCCTTGGTGTTGATGCTGTTGCCGGGGTTTTCGATGTAGGAGGCATCATATTGGATGCGACCCCGCACCTTGAAGCGCCAGCCATCGGCGGTGGTGAATTCCGGGGAACCGCGGAATTTGGTGATGACATTGTCACCCGCCGGCGGCTTGGCGGGGGCCGCCACAAGGACCGGCGCGGCGGCGACGGGTGCGACGGCGGGCGCCGCAGCCGGAACCGGAATCGCCGCCTTCGCATCAAGCGCATCGAGCCGCGCCGTCAGGGCGTCGATACGCGCCTGTTGTTCGGTCACAGTGCGGCGCAGCGCCTCGACCTCCCCAACCGGAGCAGCCGTAATGGCTTGCGCCGGCATGGCGACGAGCGACAGAAGCGCGAGGCTGCGCAACACAGACCTTATCCCTCGATGGGCAGTTCGGCGACCTTGCGGGGCCGGCCACGGCGGCGTGGGGCCGTCGCATCATCGGTTTCGACGGCAGGCACGGCAGCAAAGGCTTCGACAGGTGCGGGCGGTGCTGCGGCTTCGCGGCGCGGTGCACGCGGCGTGCGGACCGGCCGCGCTTCATCGGCCAAAACACGCTCGGCGGCCGGTGTTTCGACGCTGCGTGTCATCCGAAGCGTTGCAGGGCCGGGCAGGCCGGGAATCGGGCCTTCACCCACCGAGCCTGCATCAAAGGCCGGGCGCGGTGATTCCGGGCGGCGGTCACGGTCGCGACGGTCGTTGCGGTCGTTGCGGTTCCGGTCGCCTTCGGCGCGGTTACGGTCACCTTCGGCGCGGTTACGGTCGCCTTCGGCGCGGTTACGGTCACCTTCGGCCTCGCGGTTGCGGTTGCCAGCATAGGGTGGCCGATCGCGACTGGCTTCGCCCTCGCGGCGTGGCTCACGCTGATAATTTTCGCGGTTGGCGTCACGGTTGGCGTCACGATTGCCATCCCGGTTTCCGTCGCGGTTGGCTTCATTGTCGCGGCGTGGTTCGCGATTGCCATCACGAAAATTGCGATCCCGATTCTGGTTCGGGCGGTCGTCGCGCCAATTGCCGCGATTTTCATCGCTGCGGGAATCGGGACGGGCATCCGGGCGGGTTTCAGTGCGGGTATCGTTGCGGCCATCGTCGCGGCTGTCGTCGTTGCGATTCTCGCTGCGGCTCTCGCTGCGGTTCTCGTTGCGGCTGTCGCCACGGTTGTCGCTGCGGTTGTCGCTGCGATCATCTTCGCCTTCGTCGTCGCCGTTTTCGGCATCATCGCCATTGGCGGCATAACCCGAATTTTCGTCATCATAAAATTCGCGACCGCGCTGGCGATTCTGCTCGGGCGCCTTGTCACGATAGTCACCGAGAACGCGGTAATAATGGTCTGCATATTGCAGGTAATATTCTGCCGTCACCCGGTCCCCGGCCTGTTGGGCATCGCGGGCGAGCGAGCGGTATTTTTCCAGCAACTGGCTGGCGTTGCCGCGCTGCCGGTTGTCGAGCCGGTTGCCGTAATTGTTGCCGCCACCCATTTGCTGCGGGCGCGGGCCATTGTTGCCGCCGCGGCGTCGCCGGTTCTGATTGTTCCTGATCAACTTAGCGTCCCCGTATTCACGGACGGCCTTGGCCGTGATGCTGGCAAGTTCGGCACTGTTTCCCGGCGGATTTTCCTGACGCATCCGATGATGGGCCGAAGGAGGATTTCGCTGCCAAAGCTGCAATGTCGAAGGGTGAAGGATCTGATCCACTCCACCTATGTTGGCTCCTAGACGGGTTTCTCCGGGCTTCCAAGCGAAAAAATGGTCAGCGCGCAAGCTCCACCAATTCATACCAGGTCTGCATATAGCCGCCGACGCCGCCGCAGACGAAGATCGCATCATCATCCGCCGTCACCCACATGTCATAGGGCGGGTGCTGGGTGCCGCCCATCGCGGCTTCGTCGACAAAGCGGAAATGCCGACATTGGAAGGTGCCGGCGGTGACGCTGCGCTCGGCCTCCCCCATATATTCGAGGTGGATATCAACCCGCGCCAGCATCGGCGGAGTGGCACCGCGATGATCGGGGGATGGCAACAGCACAGTGATGTGGCGGCGGTGCGGGCCCTTGGTGACATCCATACAGCGGGTGAGATAGCCATCGCCGACGATCGGATGCGTGCCGAAGCCGGCAAGGCCCTGGGGTATGGGCATTTTTTGTGACAGGCGGCCGATGCCGGGGCCGAAGCTTTCGCATTCCGCGATGCCCGCGGCATGATCGAACCGCACCCAGCCGGTGCCGAGGAATTCATCATCAAGGCTGATCCGGACGTGGCAATCCATCGGTCGGCCCTGGGCATCGAGCGAATAGAGGATATCGCGCATGACGGTCGGCGCGGGTTCCTCGATCTCGCAATGGGCGCGGATGGTGACGGCGCCTGTCGCATGGTGGGTGAAGGCAAAATCCTCCCGCCCGCGTTCCTGGTCGAAACGATCGGACTTTTTGGAGGTGTAGCGGATGCGGCCGGTGATCCGCCGGTGCGGCATCATCCGCGCGGGACCTTGGGCGCCATGTTCGCCATCACCTGAAACAATTGCGCTGGATTCTGCCGCATCAGGTCGAGCAGCGCCATTTCGGGGGCGCCGGTGCGGCCGACCGGGATTTCGGGCGTGTCGGTGGCCAGCGCATCGAGGATGATGGTTGCCGCCTCGTCGATGCTGATGCCCTGGTTGACGGGATCATTCGCGTCATGGCCCTTGACCGAGCCATCGCCGAGCAGCGCATTGTCGGCGATGTGGGTGGCGACGAACCCGGGCGTCACGACATGCACCGTCAGGCCATATTGAGCGGTTTCGGCGCGCAGGGCATCGGACCAGCCGACCATGGCGTGTTTGGCAGCGCAATAGGCAGTGCGCAGCGGCGATCCGACCTTGCCGGCGACCGAGGCGTTGTTGATGATGGCGCCGGAACCGCGAGCGACCATGGCGGGCAGCACCAGTTGCGTCAGCCGCAGCGGTGCGAAGAAATCGACCTCCATGATGGTGCGATAGACATCAAAATCGGTATCGAGCGCCAGGCTGCGTTGCGAGATGCCAGCGTTGTTGACGAGGATGTCGATGCCGCCGGTGAAGGCTTCGGCTTGCGCGACAATGGCCGGCAGCGCCGCGAGATCGGTGGTTTCGAACGGCAGTTGCAGCACCTGCGCCTGGCAACGGCCGGCGACTTCGGCCAGAGCCTCGGTATTGCGGCCTGAAAGCACCAGCCGCGCGCCGGCGCGGGCGAAGGCGGTGGCGAGGCCGGCGCCGATGCCCGATGAGGCGCCAGTGATCCAGATGGTCTTGCCGGTGAAATCCATGGTGTGTCCTGCCTATTTGCCTTGGGTGGCCGCGACCATC
>JANPEP010000168.1:0-32742 GCA_031422995.1 Polymorphobacter sp.
GAAGCCGAAACGGCCGAGTTGGGCGCGGACTTGCGACGGGTTGGCGCCGCGCATCAGGCGGCTCATATGCTCCAAGGGGGTGTCGTCGCTGTCGAGCTCCTCGACTTGATATTGGGTGAAATAGCCGACGCGGAGTTTGCCGGGGGCCGCGACATGACCTTCCATGGCCTTCAACTGGCCCGACAGCAGCCGGGCGAGCGTGGTCTTGCCGTTGCCGTTGCGACCCAGAAGCGCGAGGCGATCATCGGGATCAAGCCGCAGGTCGATATGTTCGAGCACCGGACGGTCATTGTAACCGACGGTGGCATATTCGATCATCACCAGCGGCGGTTTGAGCGGCGGTGGCGACGGAAAGTTGAAGACCAGCGACGGATCAGTGACGGCCTCGGCGATGGGCTGCATCTTTGCCAGCGCCTTTTGGCGGGATTGCGCCTGTTTGGCGGTGCTGGCGCGGGCGGAATTGCGGGCGACATAGTCCTGGAGCTTGGCGCGCTGGGTGGCTTGCGCCTCGCGGGCGCTGGCAAGTTGGGCGAGGCGTTCGGCACGCTGGCGTTCGAAATCGTCGTAACCGCCGGGGTAGAGCGTGATTTTGCCCTGTTCGAGATGCAGGATGTAATCAACGACGTTGTTCAGCAGGTCGCGTTCGTGGCTGATAACGACGATGGTGGCGCGATAGGTTTTGAGGAAGGATTCGAGCCACATGGTGGCTTCGAGATCGAGGTGGTTCGAGGGTTCGTCGAGGAGCAACAGGTCGGGCTGTGAAAACAACAGCGCGGCGAGGGCGACGCGCATGCGCCAGCCGCCGGAATAGCTGTCAAGCGGGCGGTGTTGGGCTTCCTCGTCGAAGCCCAGACCGACGAGGATACGGCTGGCACGGGCGGCGGCGGTATAGGCGTCGATGGCGATGAGACGATCATGGATTTCGGCAACGCGGTGGGGGTCCGGGTGCGATTCCTCCTCCAGCATCAACGCGGCGCGTTCGACATCGGCGGCGAGGACGGTTTCGAAGGGGGTGCCCTGCCCTGCCGGCGCTTCCTGGGCAACATAGCCGAGCCGCGCCGCCTTGGGCATGGCGACGCTGCCGCTGTCCGGATCGAGCGTACCGGCAATGACCTTCATCAAGGTGGATTTGCCGGCGCCATTGCGACCAATCAAGCCGATGCGGCCGCCGGGCGGCAGGCTCGCCGTGGCACTGTCAAGGATGGTCCGTCCACCGAGGCGGACAGTTACGGCGTTCATGGTCAGCATGGGAAGCGCCGTAGCATGGTGCGGTGCGGGAGGGAATGGCGGGCCCTGAAACGAAAACGGGGTGTGCTGCACAATGGCAGCACACCCCGCTTGTGTCAGAAGGCGGAGGCTTAGCCGGCGGTGGCCGCGAACTGGCCACGGCGGCGGCGGGCGGCGGCGCCGACGAGGCCGAAGCCGGCAATCATCATCGCCCAGGACGCCGGTTCCGGAACGGCGCCGGTGCCAAGCTCGATACGGGTGTCGCTGAACTGGTGAAAGGTGTTGAACGAGCAATTATCGCAACTGAATCCGACCGATGAGACGGTGCCGCCAGCGAAGCTGATGACCCCGAGCGAGTTGAGCGCGGTTTGATCGTCACCAGCGAAGAATTGTGAAAAAACCGTCTGATCGACGCCATTGATATTGAGGATGATCGACCAGGTCAGCGCTTGGCTATGGCTGTGTGCCATCGGTCCGAACAGACCGGTGCCATAGCTCGAGTCTTCACCGCTGAAAGAGATGGTGTTGGCATATTCCGGTGTGATGGACTGGGACCAGATGTCGCCATCGGAGCCCTGGGTCCAGGCAAAGCTGGTCGCGCTGGCAGGTGCGGCCATTGCGAATGCTGCCGCTGCGATTGCAACGCCGAGTATTTTTGATTTTGACACTGATTTTCTCCCCCTGTTTGGCCCTGCGTCGTTTGACGAGGGTCATGCTGACATCAATGCAAAAATTGTGCCATTATGTCGCAGTGAACAGTATCAAGGGGTTAAGAGATGGGACTTTTCGGAAGTGTAAAATTTCCCGACACTTATGCGTTACGACTTTTGATGGGGTAGGCATAAAAATGGCGTGGGCAAAGCCCACGCCATCGGGCGGGTTCGACAGACGAACTCCGCCGCCCCGCCGACCTGGCTGGCGCGAGTCCGCGCGCAGCTTCGCTGCTCGCGGCCGCGCTGCGCCTTACTTTTTGGTCTTCAGATAGGCGATCACGTCGGCGCGATCCTGCGGCTTCTTCAGGCCGGCGAACGCCATTTTGGTGCCGGGCATGAACTTCATCGGGGCTTCGAGATATTTGTAAAGCGTGGCTTCGTTCCAGACCACGCCGCTTTTAAGGTTGGCAGCGGAATATTTATAGGCAGGTGCAATACCGGACTTGCGGCCGACGACGCCGTACAGCGACGGGCCGACGCGATTGACGCCCTTTTCGGCAACATGGCAGGTCTTGCACTGGACAAAAACCTTTTCGCCGGCGGCAGCGTTGCCGACGGGCATGGGAGCGGCGGCCTGGGCCAAGGCCGGGGCGGCCGTGAGGCCAGCGGCGAGGGCGGCGGCCGAAAGCGCGAAACGCAGATTCATCGAAGTGTTACTCCCCAGTGCGAAGGTCTGGATGCCCGATATTGCGGTCTGCGTTTTGGTGCAATTGGAAAAATGCGCGCAGTCTGCGTCGTGACAAGAGTGTAATCCGCGATTGGATGCCGCCGCTCGTCAGCCGAGCAGGAATTCGACGATTGCCCGGACCTTTGCCTGACGCCATTGCGGGGTGGGAGCGATGAGCCACCAGGCATCGGTGGTAGGTTGCGGATCGCCGATGGCGACCACCCGGCCGGCGGCAATATCGGCCGCGGCGAGCGTGGCGGACACGCGCGCGATTCCAAGGCCGGCGGCGGCGGCATCGAGGGCGAGGCCGGCATCGCCGACGGTCAACGCACTGGGGGTGGCGGCGTCCTGGGGATCCCCGGGGTGGGCGATGCGGGGCAGATGAGAGGGGGGGGCGGGGGCGGCGATGGTTGTGGCGCCGGGGGAAGCGATGGCGACGAGGGTTTCGGTTGTGAGGGTACGGCCGTGGATGCCCTCCTCGGTTGGTTCGCCGCCATAGACGATGGCGAGATCGAGATTGGCCTGGGTAAAATCCGGGGGTCCATCGATGGCGGTGATGACGAAGCGGATTTCGGGGTTGGAAGCGGTGTAGGTGGCGAGGCGCGCGGCGAGCCATTTGGCGGTGAAATCCCGCGGGGCGGCGATGGTGAGGACTTTTGAACCCTGCGCGTCCTGGAGCAGGCGCACGCATTCTTCGAATTGCAGGAAGCCGGCGCGCAGGGCGGGGAGCGAGCGTTCCGCCTCAGGGGTCAATTCGAGGTTGCGGGTCATGCGTTTGAACAGGACGACGCCCAGCGTGTCCTCAAGCGCGCGAATCTGTTGGCCGACGGCGGCGGGGGTTACGGCGAGTTCATCGGCGGCCTTGGTGAACGACAGATGGCGCGCGGCGGCATCGAAGACGCGCAACGCGTTGAGCGGCAGGTGCGTGCGCTTCATTGCAGGCGGGGTTTCAGGCCGGGGTGTTCGAGCGCGAAAGGCGGAATGTTGGCGCGGAAAGGCCCGCTTTCGCAGATCATGTCATAATGGCCCTCCATGACCCCTGACGGCGTGGCCAGCGGGCAGCCCGAGACATAATCAAAGGCCGCACCCGACGGAATGACCGGTTGCTGGCCGATGACGCCTTCGCCATCGATGGATTCGGTCTGGCCATGGGCATCGGTGATGCGCCAGTGGCGGGCAACCAGTTGCACGGTTTCGAGCGCGTGATTTTCGACGCGGATATGATAGCTCCAGACGTGGCGCGGGGCCTGGGGGTCCGATTGATCAGGCAGATAGCGCGGCGCGACACGCACAGTGAGCGAACCGGTGCCAAAGCGGGTTGTCGCAGTGTAGGGGAAGATCAGATCTATGATCATCAAAGGCCCGCGCGGGTGAGCGCCTGTGCCAGATCGTCGATGAGGTCGCGCGGGTCTTCAAGGCCGATGGAGAGGCGGAGCATGCCTTCGGTGATGCCCATTTGCGCGCGCACTTCGGGTGTTACGCTGGCGTGGGTGGTGCTGGCGGGATGAGTCATCAGGCTGCGGCTGTCACCGAGATTGTTCGAGATGTCGATGAGGTCGAGAGCATCGAGCAGGGCGTGGGCCTGGGGGCGGCCGCCATCGACGAACAGCGCAATGATGGTGCCGCCGGCGGTCATTTGTTGGCGGGCGAGGGCGTGTTGGGGGTGGCTGGCGAGGCCGGGGTAGAGGAGTTTGGGGACGCGGGTTTCGAGAAAGCTGGCGACCTTGAGGGCGTTTTCGCAGGCGCGGGTGACGCGCAGGTCAAGAGTTTCCAATGATTTGAGGACGACCCAGGCGTTGAAGGGCGAGAGGTTGGGTCCGGTGTGGCGGGCGTAGGCGAGATAGGTGTCGTTGATCCATTGTTCGGTGCCGAGGACGGCGCCGGCGAGAACGCGGCCCTGGCCGTCCATGAGTTTGGTGGCGCTGTAGGCGACGACATCGGCGCCGAGATCGAGGGGGCGTTGGACGATGGGGGAGGCGAAGGCGTTGTCGACGACGAGGCAGGCGCCGGCATCATGTGCGATATCGGCGACGGCGCGGATGTCGGTGAGTTCGAGGCCGGGGTTGGAGGGCGTTTCGAGGAAGAAAGCGCGGGTGTTGGGCTGACGGGCGCGGGCCCAGGCCTGGGTGTCGCGGGCGTCAACAGTGGTAGTGGCGATGCCGAAGCGCGGCAGGATGGTATCGACGAGGACGCGGCACGAACCGAACAGCGATTGGCCGGCGACGAGGTGATCGCCGGCGGAGAGTTGACACAGGAGGGCAGCGGTCATCGCGGCCATGCCGGTGGTGGTGGCGCGGGCGGCCTCCGCACCTTCGAGGAGGGCGAGGCGGCGTTCGAGCATGTCGGTGGTGGGATTTTGCAGGCGCGAATAGGTCATGCCGGGGCGTTCACCGCGGAAGCGGGCGGCGGCTTCCTCTGCATTGTCATAGGCATAGCCCGAGGTCATGAAGATGGCTTCGGAGGTTTCGCCGAAATCGGAGCGAGCGGTGCCTCCCCTGACTGCAAGCGTGGCGGGGCGCCATTTGTCGGTGATCGAGCGGTCCTGGCCGGTGAAGCGTTTCATGGAGAGGTGGATAGGCGTGGCGGCGCGGGCGTGCAATGTCGAAGCGCCGCGAGCGCGCAGCGGAGCAGCGCGCCGACAGGCGCAAGACCGATCGGCGGGGCGGCGCGGGCGAAGCGCGCCGAACCCGTCCGGCGCCAGCATGGGCTTTGCCCATGCCTCTTGCTATTCTGCTTTCGGCCCAAAATGCGGCTTGTAGGTAAGGTGTTTCGGAACGACCGCTATCGACCCAATTTCGGTCATTCGTCTTTGCGCTCAAAAATGACTGCTTGTGGTGGGAAGCTGCCGTTCCGCTACACTCTGCCGCGCTTGTTACGAGCAATAACTTTGGGATCGTAAGGGCCCACCTTTTTTCGCCTGTTTCGTGCCGAAACAATCAAGATTGCGAGAGCCGCACGAACGATAACAAGCTGCGGATTCTGAAACAGGCCCCTGCCCCACTGCCCCCACGCCCCTCCCCACTCTATTTTCGCTTCGCTCACGTGGGGGGAGGGAGAAGCAGTTACGCTGCGAACTGAGCGGGGTTGACTTGCATACCGACCAGTCGGTATGTTCATCCCATGTCAGCCCGCGCCCGCCTTCTCGATGCCGCAACCGAGCTTGTTCGGCGGCAGGGGTTTGCCGGCACCTCCGTTGATGCGCTGTGTGCCCATGCGGGGGTGACAAAGGGGGCGTTCTTTCATCATTTCGCTTCGAAGGAGGCGCTGGGAGTGGCGGCGGCCGATGCGTGGTCGGAACATGCCGGGGCGTTGTTTGGCGGCGGTGAATGGCACCGGGATCCCGACCCGGTGGCGCGGGTTTTGGGGTATGTTGACTATCGCAAGGCGTTGATTGCCGGAGAGCCGGCCGAATTCACCTGCCTTGCCGGAACGATGGTGCAGGAGGTGCATGAGACGAGCCCCGCCATTCGCGATGCGTGCCGGCGCAGCATCTTTGGCCATGCCGAGACGTTGGAGGCGGATTTTGCTGCGGCGATTGCGGCGCGGGGGGTGGTGGGCACGACCGCCGAGAGTCTCGCGCTGCATACCCAGGCGGTTTTGCAGGGTGGGTTCATTCTTTCCAAGGCGAGCGGCGATACGGCGCCGGCGCTTGCCAGCATCGCGCATCTGCGTCGGTATCTGATGTTGCTGTTTGGGGAAGGAGATTCGTGATGAGCGATTTGGCACCCAAGACGATGCCGGGCGTGACGCCGCATCTTGTTTGCAATGGGGCGGCGGCGGCGATCGATTTCTACAAGGCGGCGTTCGGTGCAGAAGAGATGGTGCGATTGCCCGGCAAGAGCGGGCTGTTGATGCATGCGGCGCTGATGATCAACGGCGGCCTGGTGATGCTGGTCGATGAATTTCCCGATATGCCGGTTGCTTCGCCGACGACGCTGAAGGGCAGTTCGGTGACATTGCACATGTATGTGCCCGATGCGGCGGCGGCGATTGCCAAGGCTGCGGCGGCCGGGGCGACGGTGACGATGCCGGCGCAGGCCATGTTCTGGGGCGACATGTATGGCATGGTGACCGATCCGTTCGGGCATGTCTGGTCGATTGCGACGCCGATGGGCGAACCCAAGACGAGTGCAGAGCTTGCCGCAGCGTTGCAGGAGGCCGGGGCATGACCGGGAATATCACCCCCTGCCTGTGGTTCGACCGAGACGGCGAGACGGCGGCGCGGTTCTACGTCGGTATCTTCGCCGACTCATCGATTGATGGCGTCTCGCATTATGGGGAGAACATGCCGATGCCGGCGGGAACGCCGATGCTGGTGCAGTTCACGCTGCGCGGCCAACCGTTCCAGGCGCTGAATGGCGGGCCGAATTTTCCGCATTCGCAGGCGATTTCGTTGTCGGTGGATTGTGCCGATCAGGCGGAACTCGACCGCATCTGGGACGGCTTGCTCGCCGGCGGCGGCGCGCCGGTGCAATGCGGCTGGCTGACGGACCGCTTCGGGATCTCGTGGCAGGTCGTGCCGCGTGCGGTGATGGAGATGCAGCGGACAGGAACCCCCGCGCAGATCAACCGCATGATGGGTGCGCTGATGGAGATGGTGAAGCTCGATATCGCGGCGCTGGAAGCGGCGTTCAACGGAGATTGACGATGATGGAGGCATCGAACGCGCTGTTCGAGTTGGCGGTCGAGCGGCATTTCGACGTGCCGCCCGCAGCGATCTGGCGGGCGTGGACCGACCATTTGACCGAATGGTGGTGCCCCAGGCCGTGGACGACCGAGATCATCGATTGGGACTTTCGCACCGGGGGCGCGGCGCATGTGACGATGCACGGGCCTGACGGCGAGACGAGTGACATGCCGGGCGTGTTCCTGGAGGTGAGCGAGCCGCGTCGGATTGTGTTTACCAATGCCTTTACGGCGGGCTGGCAGCCGCAGAAGCCGTTCATGGTGGGGATTTTCGAATTTACCGACGATGGCGCCGGGGGGACGCAGTATCGGGCGGCGGCGCGGCATTGGGACGAAAAGACCATGCACGAGCATGAGGCGATGGGGTTTCACGACGGCTGGGGGGTGGTTGCGGACCAGTTGCTGGAGGTTGCCCGGCGCGTGGCGGGTTGATCAGGCGGCGGGGACGGCCTGCTCACCGCGGACCAGCCGACCGGGTAGCGCGCCGGTATGCGCGCCGCCGCGATAGGTGATGGTGCCGCTTTTGATGGTCATGGCGTAACCGGTGGCGTCCTGTTTCAGGCGCTTGCCGCCGGCGGGGAGATCGCGCGCCATGGCGGGGGCGTGAAGGGTCAGCCTGGGCAGGTCGATGATATTGATATCCGCCTTGTAGCCAGGGGCGAGGCGGCCGCGATCGGCGAGGCCGACGGCGCGGGCCGGGACGTCGGTGAGCGAGCGGATGGCGGCGGGGAGCGGGATCGACGCGGCATCTCGGACGAAATGTTGGAGGTAGAAGGTCGGGAAGCTGGCGTCGCAGATGAGGCCGTAATGGGCGCCGCCGTCGCCGAGGCCGATGATGGTATCGGGATGGGTGCACATCTCGCGGGCGGCATCGAGGTTGCCGTCGCGATAGTTGGCGCCGGGGAGGAAGAGGATGTTGCGGCCGTCGTTTTCGATGAGCAGGTCATAGGCGACGTCTGCCGCCGTGCGGCCCTGGGCGTGCGCGATGCGATCGAGGCGGTCTTCAGGGGCTGGATCATAGACGGGGGGTTCACCCATCAGGAAGCTGGCGGTGGAGGCGGCGACGATCTGGAGGAAGAAGGGATTGGTGTCGTCGGCGGTTTCGGCGAGGAGTTTGGCGCGCAGGGCCGGGTCGCGCATGGCGGCGAACATTTAGGCGAGCGGCAAAACGGCGAGCGGGCGGAAGCTGGGATGCAGCGCGAAGGGGTGGAACGACAGGTCGAGGCCGAACAAAAGCCCGACGGGGCGCGGATAGACCTGGCCGCGGATGGTGACGCCGGCGGCGTTGGCATCCTCAAGCGCGCGGAGGTATTTGCGCCAGCCGTCTTCGTCGCCGGTCGCCATCTGGAGCAGGGTGAAGGACAATGGCCGGCCGGCGGCTTCGGCGACACGGCGCATGAGGGCAAATTCGTCGTCAGCCTCGCCAAAAATGTCGGCGATGAGTTGATAGACTCCGGTGCCGGCATCACGAAGGCCCGCGGCAAGGGCGAGCAGCTCGTCTTCGGGGGAATTGAGGCTGGGGGCGAGTTCGCCGGCGCGGGTGCGGTGGAGGATGTTGCGCGACGTAGTGACGCCGAGCGCGCCGGCGCGGATCGCCTGGGTGGTGAGGCGGCGCATTTCGGCGAGATCGGCGGTGGTGGGCGCCTCGCGACGGGCGCCGCGTTCGCCCATGACATAGACGCGCAGCGCCGAATGCGGGAGTTGGGCGGCGATGTCGATATCGAGGTGGCGGGCATCGAGGGCATCGAGATATTGCGGGAAGGTTTCCCAGTTCCACGGCAGCCCGGCGGTCATCACGACTTCGGGGATGTCCTCGACGCCTTCCATCAGGCTGACGAGCATCTGGTGCTGGTCGGGCTTGCAGGGCGCGAAGCCGACGCCGCAATTGCCCATGACCACCGAGGTGACGCCATGGCCCGATGAGGGAGTCATGCGGTGTTCCCAGGTCGCCTGGCCGTCGTAGTGGGTGTGGATATCGACGAAGCCCGGGGTGACGAGGTGGCCGGTTGCGTCGATTTCCTGGGCGCCGGTGCCGGGGATGGTGCCGATGGCGATTATGCGGTCGCCGGTGATGGCGACATCGGCGATGCGGCCGGGGTTGCCGAGGCCGTCGTGGACCTCGCCGCCGCGGATCATCAGGTCATAGTCTGCCATGCGAATCTCCCGATGGCGGGACGCTATCATGGCGTGGCAGGCGCGGCACCCTCCGTATGGGGGTGGGGCGACAGTTCATGGCCGCGGACGATGAGGAGGTACATGACCGGGGTGACGATGCGGCTGAGCAGGGTGGACGAGATGAGGCCGCCGATGATGACCCAGGCGAGCGGGCTGTAGAGGCCCGAGCCGGAAAGCGCGAGCGGCAGGAGCCCGCCGATGGCGGTGATGCTGGTGAGCAGCACGGGCAGGAAGCGGACTTCGCCGGCGCGTTCGATGGCATCGCGCAGGCCCATGCCCTTGTCGCGGAGTTGAGTAGTGAAATCGACGAGCAGGATCGAGTTTTTGATTTCGATGCCGATGAGCGCGACGAAGCCGATGACGGCGGTATAGCTTAATGAATTGCCGGTGAGGAACAGCGCGACGAGGCCGCCGAAGAGGCCGAGCGGGATGACGCCGGCGACGACGATGGTTTCGCGGAAGCGGCCGAATTCGATGACGAGGACGCCGAGGATGCCGAAGACGGCGATGGCGACGATGGGGCCGAGGCCACCGAAGCTGCGCGCCGCGACTTCGGCCTCGCCGCCGACTTCGAAGCGATAGGTTTCGGGGAGTTTGACGGCCTTTATGGCCTGGAAGACGGCGGTGTTGACCTTTGCGGTGAGGAAGCCCGGGGCGACTTGCGATTGGACTGAGACGATGCGTTGCTGGCGTTCGCGGTTGATGCGCGGCGGGGCAGAATCGAGGCGGGGAGTTGCGATCTGGCGGAGCGGGATTGCGCCATTGGTGCTGGGGACGAAGACATTATCGAGCACCGAGACCTCGTGGCGGGTGTCCTGTGGCAGGCGGACGACGACATTGTAGCTGTCGCCTTCACGATCACGCAGACGGCCGGCGGTTTCACCAACCAGGGCTAGGCGCAACGCCCGACGGGGGGCGCCGGGTTGCACGCCGAGCAGCGCGGCCTTGCCGGCATCGAGGCCGAGATCGAGGCGGGGTTGATCGACAGCGACAGGATTGGTGACGTCACGGGTGCCGGGCACCTTGCGCATGGTGGTTTCGACCTCGCCGGCGAGACGTTTGAGCACATCGAGATCGGGGCCGACGACCTTTACGAGGATGGGCGCATCGACGGGCGGGCCGTTCTGGAAGACCTTGAGGACGAGTTGCGCATCGGGGCTGGATTCGAAGCGTTTGCGCAGGCGGTCGACGAGCGCGGGGCCGCGGATGGAATCCCATTCCTTGAGGTTGACAAGGACTTCGCCGATGTTGCTGCGTTGGTCGAAACTGCGTTGGTTGTAGAAGATTTGCGGGTTGCCGCGGCCGACATTGGCGAGGACGCTGGTGATATCGGGTTCGCCGCGCGTGGCGTTTTCGACGAAGCGGACGGCGCGATCGGTCTGGGTGATGGCGGCGCCTTCGGGCGCGGTGACGGTAACGAGAAAATAGGAAGCATCGGCGGGGGGAAACAGGCTGGAGCCGATGAAGGGCACCAGCGCGAGGCCGGACAGGACGAGCAAAGTGGCGCCGGCCATAGCCTTCCACGGGTTGGTGAGCGACCAGTGCAGGGTGGGGGCGTAAAAGCGCTGGATGCCGGTCTGGATGGCCTGGAGGACGCGGTTGCCGTGTTCGGGTTCGTTGCGCGGCAAGATGCGGCTGGCGAGGAAGGGTACGATGGTGAGCGACACCAGCAGCGAGGCGGCGACAGTGCCGAGCACGGCGACGGGGAGCGAGCGGGTGAATTTGCCGGCGCCTTCGGGGAGGAAGGCCAGCGGCAGGAAGGCAAAGAGCAGCACGAAGGTGCAGCCGATGACGGCGACGGCGATCTCGCGGGTGCCGGTGAGTGCGGCGGTGGTGCGATCATCGCCTTCGCGAAGATGGCGGGCGATGTTTTCGGTGACGACGATGGAATCGTCGACGAGGAGGCCGAGCGCGATGATGAAGCCGGAGATAGCGAGTTGATTGAGGGTGAAGCCAGTGAAGGCGAGGACGGCGACGCCCATCATCAGGCTGAGTGGCACCGACACCATGACGACGACGGAGGCGCGCCAGCCGAGGGGTAGCAGAGTGATGAGGACAAGGCCCAGCGCAATACCGAAGTCGCGGCCGAGTTGATCGAGCTTGCGGGCGATGTCGAAGGATTGATCGAAGCCGGTTTCGAGTTTCACATCGGGGGGCAGGAGCTTTTTATAGTCTTCGGCAGCGGCGATGGCGCCATTGCGGATATCGAGGACGTTGAGGCCGTCCTTTTGCGTGAGGGTCACCCAGACGGCGCGTTTGCCATTGTAGCGGGCGTAGTGCGGCTGTTCCTCGTAATTCCACGCTACATCGGCAACATCCTTGACGCGGACGACGGTGCCGTTTGCGGCGCGGACGGGTTCATCGGCAACTTCATCGACGCTGCGAAAGGCACCGCCGGCCTGGACATTGAGGCGTTGGTCGCCGCTGTGGACGGCGCCTGGGGGCAAATCGGTGGAACCGCTGCGCAAGGCATCGGTGACAGCAGTTACGGGCAAGCCGAGTTGGGCGAGGCGGCCGGAATCGATGGCGACGCGGACTTCGGGGGTGGGGATGGCCCAGGTGCGGCTGTTGCGAACGCCGGGGACGCGGTTGAGGCGTTCGCGCAAGTCCTTGGCGAGTTTTTCGAGGCGGCGGTAGGAGGCGGTGTCGCTGACGAGCGCGAATTGCACGACAGCAGCTTCGGTGGTGCGGGTTTTTTGAAATTCGAGGCGTTGCAACGCGCTGGGGAGCGTGCCGCGGATGGCATTTACCTCGCGCACGACTTCGTCATAATTTTTTTCGGGGTCGCCACTCCAGCTGAACTCGGCGGTGATGACGGCGGTGGAATCCGTGGAGCGTGACTGGACGCGGACGATGCCATCAAGGCCCTGAAGGACATCCTCGATGGGCTTGGCAATGGTGGTTTCCATGTCGGACGGTTCGGCGCCGGGAACTGTGGCAACGATATTGATGAACGGCGACGGGAAGTGCGGATCGACCGAGCGCGGGATGGTGATGAAGGCCGACAGGCCGATGGCGAACAGCAGCGCAAAGGCAACGAGGGTAATCTGCCAGCGTTTGACCGCGAAATCGATGAAACCCATCTGGCTCAGCCGCGCGCCGGGGCCTGGACGCGGACCTTTACGCCATCACGCAGCCGATCGGCGCCGGAGGTAACGACCATCTCGTCGCGGCGCAGCCCGGAAGTGATGGTGAGCGCCGTATTGCCAAGTGGACCGAGCGCGACCTGACGCAGTTTCACGCGACCGGTGGCGGCATCATGGACATAGACAAAGCCTTCATCGGCGCGTGCCGAGAAGACGGCGGTGGCAGGAACGGTAACTGCGCCGCCGGTTGGAGAACTGCCGGCAAAGCGGAAATTGGCAGCGCCGATGAGGCCGGAGCGCAGGCCATTGGATTGCGGCAATGCCAGTTCGACGCGGAAGGTGCCGGTGGCATCATCGCCGCGTGCGCCGATTTCGGAGACGATGGCGTTGATGGGCGCAGCGCCCAATGCCGGGATGGTGACGGTGGCGCGTTGCCCGACGCGGATGCGACCAAGATCGGCATCGGCGAGCGGCAGGCGCAGGACATAGCCGGCGGCGCGTTCGCCGAGCAACAGGATGGTCTGGCCCGGGGTTGCCATCTGGCCGGGTTCGGCGGGTCGGCGCAGCACGACACCGGACGATGGGGCACGGATGGTGGCAAGGCCGACGTCGAAGCCCGCCTGGGAGACGCGGGCCTGGGCCGCGGCAGCAGCGGCGCGGGCGGTTTCGACGCGGGGCGCCGTGACCCAGCCCTTGGCATAAAGGCTGGCGAGCCGGCGGTAATCGGCATCGGCGCGCGCCGCCTCGGCACGGGCGGAGCTGGACACGGCGACAAGGCTGGTCGGATCGAGCCGGGCAAGGATTTGGCCGCGCGCAACCTCGTCGCCTTCATGAACGGTGATTGCGGCGATGCGACCGGCAGTATTGAAGCCGAGCGGCGTTTCGCGCTTGAGACGGACGATGCCGCTTATGCCGAGGCTGGATTGGCCATCGGCAGCGGAGGCCGCCGCCAGCGTGACCGGAATGACGGTTTCAATGGCGGTTGGCGGAACAGCGTTGTTGGTGCAGGCCGACAGCAACAGCACGGCAAGGCATGATGCCCCGGCGGATCCGACTGTTTTCCACGCCCGCCGCATTCTTGCCCCGCCCAATTTGATTCCGACTCATATCAATAGAGCCATCGAACATGGGTGCAAGGATATTTTGAGCAGTGCTCAACTTTGCCGCAGGCGGGATTGATTCAGTCGATTATCGTTAGGGCGTTGACCGTTAAGGAAATCGAAACCATGCTGTTATTGATGCAGACGACAGGATCCGAACGAACAGCGATTTCCGCCACGATATGGCCGGCGACGGGGATGTCGCGTTCGGCGAGACCATCATGAAGCGCGGCGACAGCGGCATTGACGACAAGCGGATCGCCATCGAGCCTGAGCGCGAAATCATGGGTTGCGCCGAGGAAGGTAGCACTGGCCCAATCGCTGGAAATTATCTGTTCCACAATCAAGATTGCTTTTTGCCTATTATTTGCGACAAGGCCGGCCTGGGCCGTAATTGCGCGCAGCAGGGCGGATTGCACATGGTTGGCATTGGGGCGCATCAGGCGACATCCTGCTTGCCGGCAGGACCGGCGGTTTCCGTGGCGGCGATGAAGGCGATAACGCGCTTTGCTGTTGCCGGGCGCGGCTCACGTCCGCGGCGCAAATCAAAAACGAATCGCGGATCGCCAGCGACCTCTCGACCGAAGCGCGACGGCGCCACGGCCCGGCGGCGCAAATGGCGTTCAACGATTAGCAACAGTGACATAAACCCTTCTCCTGCTGTTGGCCGAAACAAGTCCGATTCGGCGGGTTTCCCCATTCATTCTGCGTTTAATCCTACTAGTCTAGGAAAAAAACTATGATACAGTCCGATTCAAGCGGACCGGGAGAGGAGGTGCCGCGAGTTATGGACAGTATCGCCATCCGGAAGCGGTTGGACGAGCTGATTGCGTCGCGTGGCGAGGATTATGCCTCGCTGTCGCGGCGTCTCGGCCGCAATCCGACTTACATCCAGCAATTCGTCAAACGCGGCGTCCCACGCCGCCTGTCGGAAACCGACAGGCGTGTGCTGGCGCAGCATTTTGGCATTGCCGAACGCCTGCTGGGCGGTCCGGACGAGGGGTCGCCCAGGGCGGTGGTGTCACGCCCGGGGCTGGTACAGCGCGCCGAGGATTATGTGCTGATTCCGCAATTGGCAATTGGTGCATCGGCCGGTGCGGGTGCCGAGCCGGGCAGCGAGGCACCATTGGCGGCGCTGGCGTTTCAGGCCAATTGGGTGCGCACCGTGGCGACCGGGCGGACCGAGGCGTTGTCCGTGATCGGCGTTGAAGGCGATTCGATGTTGCCGACATTGGCCGATGGCGACCAGATTCTGGTCGATACCGACGAT
Source organism: Polymorphobacter sp. (assembly GCA_031422995.1). GTDB lineage: Bacteria > Pseudomonadota > Alphaproteobacteria > Sphingomonadales > Sphingomonadaceae > Sandarakinorhabdus. Next base: position 14,925 of record JANPEP010000168.1, read on the forward strand.
CGGGAGCGGTTGCGTGATGGCATTTACGTGTTGCGCACCGACGACGCGTTGCTGGTGAAACGATTGTCAGTCAATCCGGCGACGCGGCGATTGACGATCCGCAGCGACAATGATGCCTATCCGAGCTGGGACGATTGTGATCCGGCGGCAGTGAGCGTCATCGGCCGGGTGGTGTGGGTCGGGCGGCGGCTGAATTAGAGGTCGTGACCCTGGGAACGGCGGCGATCGGCGATGGTGAGGACGATTGCCGCCACGGCGCCGATGACGAAGCCGGCGACAAGGCCGATTGAGGTCTGACCAAAGGCCGCGCCGACGATGGGTCCGACGATCAGGCCGGCAGCGATGAAGAAACCGCCGCCGCGCATTGTTGCTGGCGCTGGTTCTTGCGCCCGAGATGGCGCTGGTGTTGGCGCCGACGATGGGCTGGACGGTGGATTTTTATCGGATGGGATCGACATTCGGGTGCTTTGGCACGGCGACCGGTGCGGCGCCAAGCCCCGGTGATGCCGCGGCGGCTTTGCGGAGGCGCTGCACTCGGCTAGGACCGGTGCGTGCTTGTGGCCAACATCAATCTTTTCCGGGCAATGCGCCGGGTGTTGAGCGCATCGACCGTGCTTGTAATTCCACTGCTGCCGGCGACGCTGGCGGCGCAGGAAGCACCAGCGACCTTGGCGGCGCAAGAAGTGCCAGTGGCGCAGACCGTGCAGAAGGCAATTGTTCCGGATGATGCGACAGTAGCCGACGTGCCATCGCCGCCATTGCCGATGCCGACGGGAGAGCCGCGGCTGGAGGATTTTGCGCCGTTGCCGGGCAATGTAGTTTGGCCGACGGTGGAATCGACCACCGATGGCGAGCCGGCCGAGGCGGCGGGCGAAGTGCGTTATGGCGTGGAAATCAAGGGGCTGTCGGCGCTGGGCCTGGATGACGAATTCCGCAGCCTTTCATCGCTGTGGACGCGCAAGAACGACCCGGCGAACCTGGCGCAGATCAACCGGCGGATCACCGAGGATCGCGACCTGATCGATCAGTTGCTGCGATCAATCGGTTATTATGGGGGCAATACGCAGGCCGTGGTGTTGCCACCGCTGCGGACCGGGGCACCCCTGCTGGTCAGCCTGACGGTTGATCCGGGGCCGTTGTACACGTTCGAGGCGGTTACCGTCATATCTGCAGAGGGGCCGGCACCGACCGATACCGTGAAGCCGCTGTTGGGGGTGAAGGCCGGAGACGCAATCGACGCGGCGCGGGTGAACACGGCGCAGGATGGTTTGGCGGTGCGGCTGTCCGATGCCGGATACCCGTTTGCCGTCATCGGCAAGCCCGATATCGTCATCGATCATGCCAGCCGGACGGGGACGTTGACGCAATCGGTCACGCTGGGCGCGCGCGGCGTGCATGGCGTCGTTCGCATTGAAGGCGAGACCCAGGGCTTTACCGACGCCCATGTGGCGATGCTGGGGCGGTTCAAGCCCGGCGATCCATATACCGATGCCAAACGCGACGATTTGCGCCGGGCGATGATCCAGACATCATTGTTTGCCACTGTATCGGTGCGGCCGGTGGCAACCGGTTTGATGAATGCCGATGGCACACAGATCGTCGACCTGTTGGTGGTGACCGAAGCGGCGCCGGTGCGGAGCGTGGCAGCGACCGGCGGTTATTCGACCGGACAGGGCATTCGCGTCGAAGGCAGCTGGACCCACCGCAACCTGTTTGTGCCCGAGGGCGCGTTTACCGTGCGCGGCGTGGCGGCCGAACGCGAGCAGGTGCTGACGGCCGAAATGCGGCGGCGCAATTTCCGCAAGCGCGACCAGACGCTGACGTTGCGTGCCGGGCTTTCGGCGGAACAGCAGGACGCGTTTGATGCGACGACATTTGGTTTTGGCGGCGCGATAAACCGCGAATCAAACATTTTCTGGCAAAAACCCATTACCTATTCGGTTGGTGCCGAGGCGTTGGTGACACGCCAGAAGGATCGTTCGGCGCCGAACGATCCCAACGACACTTATTTCATCATCGCGCTGCCCGGTGCGGTAACGTGGGACCAGTCCGACGATCTGTTGAATCCGGCAAAGGGTTTCCGGCTGACGGGGCGTGTGTCGCCGGAATTCACGCTGCGCGGCGGCAGCAATTTCAACTATGTGAAGGGCCAGATCGAAGCCACGGCGTATCAGCCATTCGGCGACCTGGTGGTGGCAGGGCGCGTGCACCTGGGCGGCATTGCCGGCGCCAGCCGCGGTCGCATTGCGCCGAACCGGCGATTCTATGCCGGCGGCGGCGGATCGGTGCGCGGGTTCAATTTCCAGGGGGTGGGGCCCAAGGATGCCGATGGTTCGCCGACCGGCGGCAACAGCCTGGTGGAGGCCGCCCTTGAGCTGCGTTACCGGTTCCAGGCGTTCGGCAATGATTTGGGCGTCGTGGGTTTTGTGGATGCCGGGCAGGTGTATGAAACATCGCTGCCCAAGTTCAGCGGGCTGCGTTATGGCGCCGGCGTCGGGGTGCGGTATTTCACCAGTTTCGGGCCGGTGCGGATCGACGTGGCAACGCCGATCACCCGCGAACCGGGCGACCCCAAGATCGCGTTTTACGTGTCCATCGGCCAGGCGTTTTGAGCGTGGAGACGGCAAATCCTGAAACGGCGGTGCCGGCACCAACGCCACTGCCGTTGCCAGAGCGCCGCCAGCGTCGGGGCGGCGGCATCGGGCAGGTCCTGTCGCTGGTGCTGCTGCTGGTGTTGCTGCTGACGGGTCTGGGCTATGGCGTGGTGCGCTGGCTTGATACCGAAAGTGGCCGGGCGTTTGTGGTCCGGCAGCTGCCGCTGTTCAAACCCGAATCGGGGATGACCATCAGTGCAGGGCGGATCGATGGGTCGATTTTTGGCGCAGCGGTCATCCATGATTTGAAGGTTGGTGACCCCAAGGGGGTGTTTGCCGAAATTCCGCGGCTCGACCTGGATTGGCGACCGTTCGATCTGATCACCGGGACGTTCACGGCGCGATCGATCATGGCGCCGGAGGTGCGGGTGCTGCGGCTGCCCAAGCTGAACCCCAGTGACCGCATATTGCCTGATTTCGATTTCGATATTGCGCGGTTCAAGATCGATCGGCTGGTGCTCGAGCCACCGGTTTCCGGCCAACGGCGGGTGATGACGGTGAGCGGCAGCGCCGATATCCGTGCCGGGCGCGCCATGCTTGATGTGACGGCGCTCACGCTTTCGGAGTCTGGCGCGGCGAATGGCGGCGACACGGTGCGGTTGAAGCTGGACGCCGAGCCGGACCGCAACAAGTTCGACATGGACGCGGTGATTGCGGCACCGCGTGGCGGTGCGATCGGCGGGATGCTGGGGCTGACACAGCCGCTTGATGTGCGATTGAGCGGCGATGGCAGCTGGCAGGTGTGGCAAGGCCGGTTGGTGGCGCAACTGGGTGGCGGGCCGCTGGCCGATGTCAACATCACGGCAAGGTCCGGGCTGTTCAGCATGAAGGGTGCCGCGATGCCGGCGCGGTTGATGAGCGGACCGGCGGCGCGATTGCTGTTGCCGCAGGTGACCATCGATGCGGCGGCCAAGATTGTTGACGGCAGCGCCGATTTCACGGCGCAATTGGGCAGCCGGGCGTTGGCCGTGGATGCACGCGGCAAGCTGGATTTCAGCGACGAGCGCATCGAGGCGACAACCGTCAATGCCAGGCTGTTGAATCCGGCGGCGGTCGACCCGCGTCTTCGGGCCCGTGATGCAAGGCTGACCGCGCGGGTGGCGGGCACATTCAAGGATATGTTGATCGATTATCGGCTGACGGCGCCGATGATCGGATGGGGCAATGCGGCGGCCATCGACCTGAGGGTTGCAGGGATTGTGCGGAGTGGTGCGAAGCCGCTGGTGGTGCCGATCAGCGCGACGGCAGCGCGGTTGACGGGATTTGGGCCGTCGGTGGATCCATTGTTGACCAATGTGCGGGTGGATGGGCCGTTGACGATTGCCGGTGGCCGGATGACGTCCAACGGGCTGGCGTTCCGTTCGGACCGGTTGAACGGCACGGCGACGATTGCGGTGGGCGGTGGCAGTGATTTCCTGGTGACGGTGCGGGGCGGGCTGCCGCGCTATCCGGTGCCGGGGCTGGGCGTGGCCGATATCACCGCCGATGTGCGCATTGTGCCGGCGCCGGCAGGTGTGCGGGTGACAGGGCGGACCGATGTGCGGGTGACCCGGCTCGACAACAGCGCGGTCGCCGCAGTGACGGGCGGGTTGCCGCAGTTTTCGACCGAGTTCGAGCTGGGTGGTGATCTGTCGCTGGTGTTCCGCAATGCCCGGCTGGTGTCGCCGGGGTTGAATATGACGGCCAATGGCAGCCGGGCAGCGAACGGTATGTTGAACGTGAGCGCCAATGGCGTTTCGCGGGATTATGGGCGGTTTTCGCTGGTGGCCAAGGGGCCGACGATGACGCCGACGATTGATTTTGTTCTGATGGAGCCGGGGCTTGGCATCGGGCTGGAAGCCGTCAAGGGCCGACTGGCGCCGGCGACCGGGGGATGGAGTTTTGAAACCAGCGGGCAATCGAACTTTGGGCCGGTGACGGCGAAGGGCCTGATCCGCACGGCCGAGAAGCCGTTGCGGATCGACATTACCGGCGCCACCATCGCCGGGATGACCGGCAGCGGCAGCGTGGTGCAGACGCCAGCGGGACCGTTTGCCGGGGCGATCAATTTTGCCGGAGCGGGGTTGAAGGGTGTCGCGCTGCTGGGCGCCAAGGATGGCGTACAGAATATCGACATCGCAGCGACCGCAAAGGAGGCGCGGCTGGCGCTGGAGGTGCCGATTGCCATCGACAGCGGCAGCATCCACCTGGACGTGCTGTTGCCGCGCAGTGGCCCGAGCGTGACGGGCAGTTTCGATTTCGCCGGCATCGTGCGGCGCGATTTGCGCATCGACAAATTCCAGGGCGTTCTGAGCTATGCCAACGGCCATGGCAGCGCCAAGGCGAGCGCCAGCGGCCGGACGGATATTCCATTTTCGGTGGCGATGTCGGCGATGTTCGATCCCGACCGGATCGAGATCAATGGCAATGGCAAGCTGGATGACAAGGCGATTACCTTGAGTGGCCCGGCGGTGGCCACACGCGGCGCCGATGGTTGGGTGTTAGCGCCGTTCAGCATTGTGACGCCCGATGGCAAGGCCGAGATTTCGGGCAAGTTCGGCAAGGACAAGGCGTTGAAGGCACGGTTCGACCGAGTGGCACTGTCGTTGCTGACGGTGGCGTATCCGGCGCTCGACCTGAGTGGGCGCATTTCGGGGACGGTTGATATCCAGGTGCCGGCCAATGGCGTGCCGACGGGGACGGCCAGCCTGAGGCTTAACAGCCTGTCGCGTGCCGGGTTGGCATCAGCATCGATGCCGATCGATCTGGGGTTGAATGCGGAATTGACGCCCGCGGGCGGCGTTGCAAAGGCCGTGATCGTGCGCGGCGGCAAGGTGGAGGGACGGGCACAGGCCAAACTGGGTCCGATTCCGGGCGGTGGTGGTTCGGTGATGGCGCGATTGCTGGACAGCCCGGTGTTTGCCCAGTTCCGGTACAATGGCCCCGCCGAGGCGCTTTGGGGACTTGCTGGCATCGAGGCAATCGATGTGCGCGGGCCTTTGTCGATTATTGCCGACATGGGCGGGAAATTGGGTGATCCCAAGCTGACGGGTACATTGCGCAGCGAGGGCGCACGGGTGGAAAGCACGATGTTGGGCGCGGTGGTGGACCAGGCCTCGCTGGATGCCCGGTTTACCAATTCGCGACTGGAGCTGATACGGTTTTCGGGCCGGGCCGGGCCGGGGGGCAGCATAAGCGGCACTGGCGGCATCGATCTTTCGGCCGAGCGCAGTTTCCCGATGGACATCAGGCTGAAGCTGAAGAACGCCCAGGTGCTGGGTCGGGACGACCTGAGTGGCACCGCGACGGGCAATATCCGGATCGCCACCGATGAATATGGCGGCGTGGTTTCGGGCAAATTGAAGGTGGAGCGCGCGACGTTCCGCATTGGCCGCACGGCAGCGACGCAGGTGCCGGTGCTGGTGGTGACCGAGAAGAATACGCATGTGCTGGGCCGCCGGGTGGCGACGTATCGCCCGCAGACCCGCTGGCTGCTGGATGTGCAGGTGACCGCCGATCGGCGGTTGTTCGTTTCAGGCATGGGGCTGGAAACCGAATGGCGCGCCGATCTGCGGATCAAGGGCGGCGCGACGACGCCGGAAATCACCGGGCGGGTCGAATTGATCCGCGGTGATTATGATTTTGCCGGCAAGCGGTTCACGCTGACGCGCGGCGACATCCGGTTCCAGGGCGTGTTTCCGCCGGATCCGTTGATCGACATTGTCGCCGAGAGCAGCTCCAACGGCTTTACCGCGCAATTGGCGATTACCGGCACGGCAACGCGGCCACAGATCGCGTTCAGCTCGGTACCGGCGTTGCCGGAGGATGAAGTGTTGAGCCGCATCCTGTTCGGCGAATCGGTGACCAATCTTTCTGCGCCCGAGGCCGTGCAACTGGCGGGAGCGCTGGCGTCACTGCGTGGCGGCGGCGGCGGGCTCAATCCGATCAATGCGGTTCGCAAGGGCCTGGGCATCGACCGCTTGCGCATCCTGCCGGCGGACCAGACCCGCGGCCGCGGGACTTCGGTGGCGGCGGGACAATATATCGGCCGCAACGTCTATGTGGAGCTGGTGACCGACGCGCAGGGGTATACGGCAACGAATATCGAAGTGTCGTTGACGCGGTCGCTGTCGATCCTTTCCGAGGTGGCGACGCTTGGCGGGACGAGCGTGAATTTGCGGTGGAAGCGGGATTATTGAGCGCAGCGCGGCCAGCAAGCAGCGAAGCTGCGCGCGTACTCGCGCAAGCACGGCCAGCGAGGCGGGCGGCTATGCCGACCGAACTCGTCTGACGTCGGCATGGGCTTTGGCCATGCTCTTGCTTCCTTGTTTTCTTCCTCCCCGCCAACGCCAACGAAAGTGAGGAAAGTGCGGCCAAGAACGGATTTTGAGCGGAGCCAGGCCTTGCTGCCCATAAAGGCAGAATAGCCTACCTTATCAGTTAGTTACTTGCCAAAGCGCGAGTGCGTCCTACCCCTCTCCCCGCTGCGCTGACGCGCGAGTCGCCCTCTCCCCAGAGGGCGAGGGAATAAGGTCAGCCCCGCCCGATCAGCTTCCGCGCCATCGCATCGGCCACGGCATCGGTCGGTCGGCCGCTGCGGTCAGCTTCCGCGAAGATATCGGCGAGCCGGCCTTCGATGCGCGCGATGGCCTGGGCGACCGAAGCGGCGTCACCCGCGGCTTGATGGCCGCCTCCGCGGCCGCCCAGATATTCGGCGACGACATTGATGATGCCGCCAGCATTGATGACATAATCGGGGGCGTAAAGGATGCCGCGCGCTGCGATGCGGGCACCATCATCGGGGGTGGCAAGCTGGTTATTGGCGGCGCCGGCGACGATGGCGACGTTGAGGCCGGCAATGGTGGCCGCGTCGAGGCCGGCGCCGAGGGCATTCGGGCTGAACACATCAGCGGCGACGCGGGCGATATCGGCGACGGGGACGGCGGTGGCGCCGAGGCGGGCGGCATAGGCGCGGGCGCGGCCAGCATCGATATCGGCGACGGTGAGCACGGCACCGGCGACCGCGAGTTTTTCGGCAAGTGCGCCGCCGACGCTGCCAAGGCCCTGGAGCGCGACATGGACACCCTTGAAATCATGGCGGCCAAGCTTGTGGGCGACAGCGGCGCGCATGCCGACGAAAATGCCTTCGGCGGTGGAGGGGCCGGGGTTGCCGCCGGCCGCGCCGCCGGACACGGGAAGCCCCGAGACGTGGCGCGTCTGGCGGGCAATGACCAGCATGTCATGATCTGCCATGCCGACATCTTCGGCGGTGACATAGCGGCCACCAAGGCCATCGATGGCGCGGCCAAAGGCTTCGAGCAGTGCCTCGGTTTTCGGCGCGGCTTCGGATTTCAGGATGACACCCTTGCCGCCGCCCATCGGCAAGCCGGCCATGGCATTTTTATAGCTCATGCCGCGTGACAGGCGCAGCGCGTCGGTGAGCGCTGCCTGATCATCAACATAGGTCCACCAGCGGCAACCACCGGCGGCCGGGCCGAGGTGGGTTGAATGCACGGCGATGACGGCGTTCAAGCCGGTGGCGGCATCATGGGCGAAATGCACGGCTTCATGGGCATCGAAATCGAGGGCATCGAAGATCATCTGGATTCGCCTGGCTGTCAGGTTTAAGGAAATTACTCGATTGCGCAATAAATGAACTGTCGCGACGTGGAAAGCTGAAAACGCCGTTTCGGGATGGCTTGCGCCGCCAGCGCTGCTCCTCTATCTGCATCGCCTTCGCGAGGTTTGTTCGCGTTAGCGCTTGTGGCGATCGTAGCTCAATTGGTTAGAGCGCCGGTTTGTGGTACCGGAGGTTGCGGGTTCAATCCCCGTCGATCGCCCCAGCGTTATTTGGTTTGGCCCGGATCGAAGCGCTGCCGGCCATGCGCGAGCACACCGCAGGCGATGCGGGCACCGGCGTTGCCCGCCGGATCGGTCTTGTAATCATCTGGCCCGGCGTGAAGCACGATTGCGGCGCCGTCGATATCGATGAGCGGTGATGTGCCGTCCACCAGCCGCAGCCCGGGGCGCAGGGCATCGAAGCTGCCCTTGCGATCGGCACCAATTTCGATGTTGGGCAAATCACCGGCGTGTTCGCCCATCGGGTTGAGGCTGCCGTGCTGCTTCATTGCCGGGTTGAAATGGCCGCCGGCAGTGATGAAATCCGGCGTTTCGCAGCGGCCGACGGCATGAAGATGCAGGGCGTATGTGCCGGGCGGCAGTCCGGTAATGGTCGCCAGCACGCGCGTCCCCTCTGGCTCCTGCCGCACGCTGGCAGTGCCGATGGGATTGCCGGTGTTGCCGACAAGATCGGTCGAGATGATCAGCGGCGGGGCGGCACCGCCGGTTTTGCCCATCGACGTGACATTGCTGCCAGCGCAGGCGGTGAGCAGGAACAGCGGCAGGAGCGGATGGATGCGCATGGGAACCTCGTGGGCGATGGGCGAATCAGTCGAGCCTGTAATGCGTGACAAGGCGGTCGAGCGCCAGCTTGAGCACGAGTTTGCCAGCGCGGCTGGGCCAACCGAGCGCGCGTTCGGCGGTTTCAAGCCCATCCCCCATGCAAATGACGCGCCAGAGCACATCGGTGAGGCCAGGGCCGACGGCGGTGACTGCGGCATCGAAGCGTTGGCGAGCGCTGATCTGGGCGGTGGTGGGATCGAAATCACCAGGGGCCGAGCGGCCGATCGGCGATGGATCCCAGCGCATGGTGACGCGCGGCGCCTGGCCGGCCACCATGAAATCATGGCGCAGACGCTCGCTGGCCTTGAACTGTGCCGCGCTGACCATCCCCCGCCGTGCCAGCCAGGCCAGCGGCGATTCGGCGAGGTTGACCGTGACGAGGTGCCTGTCGATGACGTCCGCGGGTGAAAGGCGGCGCGTGGCGAGCAGGCGATTGCGCGTATCCGGGGCGATATCATCGGTTTGCGACGCTTTTTTATGTGCCTTCATGGTTAATCTCTCCTCAATGCGACAGAGAGGCACTTGCCACAATCTGCGGATTGTAGGACAGAGAGAACCGTTGTGGTTCAAATTTGGGCGGGGAAGACAGAATGCTGACGCGTATTCGCGAGGTTCGCAAGGCAAAGGGGCTGACGTTGCACGAAGTCGCCGAGCGTTGCGCACCACCGACGACGGCGCAGACCATCGGCAGGCTGGAAACCGGCACGCGGACGGTTTCGGTTGGATGGTTGAACCGGATTGCCGCCGCATTGGAAGTGGAAGCTGCCGATCTCGTCACCCTGCCCGGCCGCGCCGACCTTCCGGTCGCTGCCGTGCTTGCCAGCGATGGCGCCAATGCGCCGCGCAAGCCGATGACATTGCTGTCGCCGACACCGGGCAGCGACATGGTGGGCATCATCGTCGATGTCGCGCAGGGCGATTATCGCGCCGGCGACGCGTTGTGGGCAGAAAAACTGGGGCCGGAGGATTTTGGCCGGGCCATCAACCGCGACGTTTTGGCGCCGCGGCCGGTCGGGCGCTTTGCCTTTGGCCGATTGGTGGCGACCGATGCGGGACGGGTGCAGATTTTGCCGGCAAGTTCGGGCGCGCGGCAATTGGTGCTTGATGTGCCGTGGATTGCCGTTGTGCGGCAATTGGTGCGGTCGCTTTAGGGATTTTTGGCGAACAGGTTTGCCGGGTTTCGCATCGCCTTGAATTCCAGGGCGTTACCGGCCGGATCAAACAGGAAGAATGTACCCTGCTCGCCGGGTTTTCCAGCAAAGCGAGTGTGGGGCGGCAGTTCGAATGCCGTGCCGCTGGCAGTGATGCGGGCGGCGAGTATTTCCCATTCGGGCCAGTCCATGACAAGTCCGAAGTGTGGGACGGGCACGGCATCACCATCGACCGCGTTGCGGATGATGACGGCGCGGGGCGCGTGGTGGACGACGAGTTGGTGTCCGTGAAAATCGAAATCGATCCAGGTTTCGGAAGAGCGGCCTTCGGGGCAGCCGAGCACGCCGCCATAGAAGGCACGCGCTGTGGCGAGATCGTCAACCGGGATTGCGAGATGAAACAGGGCCATCAGCGCCACAGCCCGGTTTCTGACTGAGGCGGTGCGGAATGCGCTGCAACCTTTGCAATGAGTTGACGCGAGGCCATAGCGAGTTCGCCGCCCGGCGTACCGGCGAGCGGCGAGGCCGGATGCAGTTCACCATCAGGGGCGATCGTGAAGGGGCGAGCGGGATTGCCATCGGATTGGGCGGGATCGAGCAGCCATGACATGACCGCCATCAGCCGGGCCGTGATGGCCAGGCTTTCGGTGGCGACAAGTGCCTGGGCATCGACAGGCAGTGCCGCGCGCCAGGCTATGCCGGGGCCATCGAACCAGCCGCGGGCGCGATCGGCGAGATCAACGGCTTCCTTGTAAAGGGCGTCGAGAGGGGTTTGGTCGCGATTCGGCATCGGCAATTTCATGGCATGGTCGCTGGCCCATGCGCCAGAATTTTTCAAAAATTCCTGCATTGCGGGCCCTTGAACTCGACCGGCAGCAATCCAAGATTCGGATGGTCGCCGTTGCCAATCGGGGCGGTGACAGTCCCGGCCTCATATGGCGGGACAGATGTGGCAATACGCTTTTGAAAGGACATGCCCATGCGTGCGTTCGACATTTCCCCCCTGCTCCGGTCGTCGATCGGATATGAAAACCTCAATCGGCTGGTCGAATTTGCTGGCCGCGTCGATGGCGGCGAAACCGCCTATCCACCGTATAACATCGAAAAACTGGGCGATGGTGCCTATCGCATCGCCATGGCGGTCGCCGGGTTTGCGCGCCATGAAATCGACCTGACAGTGCAGGAAAACACCCTGATCGTTACCGGTGCGGGACAGGCCGAAGCCGAGGGCGAGGGGCAGGTGTTCCTGCATCGCGGCATCGCCAAGCGGGCGTTCGAGCGGCGGTTCCAGCTTGCCGACACCATCAAGGTGACGGGCGCCAGCTATGAGCATGGTTTGCTCAATATCGAACTGGTGCGCGAGATTCCGGAGCACAAGAAGCCGCGCAAGGTCGAGATCAGTGACGCTGTTGACCTGGTGTCGGCGAAAGTGACGCAGATCGCGGCCGAATAGGCCGGGGCTTGTGCGTCTTTGGCTGACTCAGCCAGAGGCGGTCTTGCGGCGGACGACCTTGAAGCGCCGCAGTTGTTCGCCCGGCTCGGTCCATTCGGGATCGAGCTGGGCGGCACGGCTATAGTCTTCATAGGCTTCACGAGCGCGACCGAGCGACTCCCAGGCCATGGCGCGGGCGAAAAAGGCCTTTGCTGGCTGGGCGGGGCCGAGATCGATGCCGTGGGAGAGGATGGCGACGGCCTGGCGCTCCTGGCCGTCTTGCCTACTGAGGGCGATGCCCTTGTTGATCCAAGCCTCGGCAGACGATGGTGCAACGCCGATGACGGCATCGAAATCGGCGACGGCAGCCTGAAGATTGCCGGCCTGCATTTGTAATATGCCCCGGTTGACGAGGCTGGCGACGCGGGCGCTGGCCGGAATTTGCCGGTTGGTTACAGCGAGATCACATTGCCGCAGATCGGCATCACCATGTTGTATCGATTCGGCGGCGGCCCGACAGGCCTGGGCATGATCCACAGCGCTGTAATTGGTTGTAGCGCAGCCGGCGACTAACAGCGCGAAGGCCGTGAAGACTGCGGATGCCAGCGGAGTCGCCATCAGGCGATGATATCCGGAATCAGCAGGTCTTCCAGCATGGCAATTTCGTCGCGCAGCTTGAGCTTGCGTTTTTTGAAGCGTTGCAACTGGATCATGTCGACATTGGCCATGAGACGCAGGGCATCGATGGCGGCGTCGAGATCGCGATGATCGCGGCGGGCGATTTCGATGCGCGCCCGGATTTCGATCTCGTCCACGTCGTTCAACTCCTGCCTGGTCCCCGAGTCGTTTGCCGGCATCGTGGCGCCTTGGGTGACGCGTACCATATGTGGAGGCATCACCCCATCGGACGCAACAAGATACCGGCCTGACGCCTGCGACAATGCAGGTTTGGACAAGGGCTGCCGTCTATGATTTTATCTGTCGCTCTACCCACCGGGGCCGACAGAAAGTTCGGCGCCAAAACAGGGAGAACACGATGGCCAATGCTCATCTCGCCAGCCTCAATGCCCGCCATGCCGCGCTCGATGCGTCGGTCGATGCCGAAACGCGTCGGCCCCTGCCTGATCAGGCACGTTTGGCGCGGTTGAAGCGCGAGAAGCTGAAGGTCAAGGAAGCGATTTCGAGCTTGCATTAGGCGCAACGCGGCTGCGCGATGCTAAAATACGCGCAGCCGCGCGGCTCTATTCATCGCGTGTAATCTTCTCATCCCGCTCATGGCGCTCCTGCGCCTCGAGGGTCATTGTTGCGATCGGCCGCGCTTCAAGGCGTTGCAGCGAAATCGGCTCACCCGAGACTTCGCAATAACCATAGTCACCCGTTTCGATACGGCGCAGCGCCGAATCAATCTTGCTGATGACCTTGCGCTGGCGATCGCGAGTGCGCAGTTCGATGCCCCAATCGGTTTCGCTGCTGGCGCGATCGTTGACATCGGGTTCCCGCAGCGGTTCGGCCTTGAGCGTTTCGAGCGTGCCGGCGGCCTCGCGAAGGATTGATTCCTTCCAGTCGAGCAGCTTGCGGCGGAAATAGACCAGTTGCTGCGGATTCATGAAGACTTCGCCCGCTGTCGGGCGATAGCCCTGCGGCAAATCGATGTCATATCGGCCGGATACTTCTTCGACCGGTTCGTTCTTGTCCGCACCACGCACAGCTGCCGACGAATCCATCACAAAAGCACTCCACCCTCCCGGTTGCAGCATTGCCGCGACGCGCGTGTCGTGAGGCAACACAGCAGACCGGACCGGACACCCGTCAGCGGGCATCCCTTCCCCGGCCCGGCTCATAGCGACGGTGCCGGTTACGGGCAAGCGGGTAGCGCAGTGCAAACGACAGGTTGAGGACGAAAAGTTACCGGGATGTTGCGAAGCGGCCACGCCGCCAGCACATCCTCAATCCTTTGCGAGGGTATCGAGTTTGGCCTGGAGTGCGGCGAGTTGCGCCTTTAGCGCGGCCATTTCGGCGTCATTATTGGCCGGAACCGGCGCCTGGGGCTTTGGCGCGGCGGCACCCCGGCCGCCGGTGAGCATTTCGGTGGCGGCCTGGAACAGCGCCAGATTTTGCTTGGCGAGTTGTTCGAACGGCTTGAGCGCAGCATCGCGGAATTTGTTCTGGTTTTCGGCAAAGGCCGCCATTGATGCTTCGAGGTAATGCGGGACGGCGGATTGCATCGAATCACCATACATGGAGATAATCTGGCGCAGGAACGGCACCGGCAGCATGGTCTGGCCGGTTGATTCTTCTTCCATGACGATCTGGGTGAGCACCGAGCGGGTGATATCGTCGCCGCTGCGGGCATCGAACACCTGGAAATCACGGCCTTCGCGCGTCATTGTCGCGAGATGTTCGAGGGTGATGTAGCTGCTGGTTTCGGTGTTGTAGAGACGGCGGTTGGCGTATTTCTTGATGATGACCGGCTGTGCGGGCTTTTGGCTGTCGGATTGACCAGCTTTCGATGAAGGGGCGTCGGCCATGATAGTTCCCGAAGAAATGGATACAGCGCCCCTAACACAGAGTGATGTTGCACTGCAACGCGGAGGCGTTTTGCGGGCACGGGGCCCGCACCCGCTGCTGGTATTTCTGGACATTGTGACACGCGCGTGTGCCGGCGATCGGGCGCGGCTGGCGGTGGTTCTGGAGGGGTTGCGCAGGTATCAGGCGGCAGCGCCGGGGGTGTTGCGCAGGGTGCGACCGGAAGCCGGACGGGTGGCCGGCGTGACATTGCGGGACCATGGCGGGAAAGGGCCCCTGGTGGTGGTGGTGCCATCGCTGATCAACCCGCCGACAGTGCTCGATCTGGCGCCAGGAAATTCGTTCATGGACGGCTTGGCGGCGCGCGGGATGCGGGCGTTGCTGGTCGATTGGGGGCCGACCGAGGCGCTGGGTCTGGAGGAGCTGGTGGCGCAGCGGCTGGTGCCATTGGTGCAGAGCCTGGGGGAGCCGGTGGCGGTGGTGGGATATTGTCTGGGGGGCACATTGGCGGTTGCGACGACGGCGTTGCTGGGTCCGCAGGTGACGCGCCTGGCGTTGATGGCGACGCCGTGGCATTTTGGCGGCTATGGCGAAGCTAGGGCCGGGCTGGCGGATTGGTGGGCGGGCGCGGGGCCGTTGTCGACGCAGTTGGGGGTGTTGCCGATCGAGCTGTTGCAGCCGGCGTTCTGGGGTCTGGATGGGGATGGCCTGGCGACAAAATACGCACGGTTGGCGGCGGGCGATGGCTGCGAGCTGACGGCGTTTGCGGCGCTGGAGGATTGGTCCAACAGCGGCGAGCCACTGTCGCTGGCGACGGCACGGGGGTTGGCGGAGGACATGTTTCGCGATGATGTGACGGGGTGTGGGGGTTGGGTGGTGGCCGGGCGCCGCATTGACCCGTTGGCGCTGGGGGTGCCGATTCTGGATATCATTGCTGGACGGGACCGGATTGTGCCTCCAGCGGCAGCGATGACGTCTGCTGGGCCGGGTATGGCCATGCGGCTGGATGCAGGCCATGTCGGGATGGTGGTTGGCGGGCGGGCGCCGGGGCTGTTGTGGGATCCGCTGTCGCGCTGGTTGTGCGGTTGAGGGCATCGATGGCGACGGCCGCACCGATGAGGATGACGGCGGGGCCGGTTCCGATGGCGGCGTCGGCAAGGTGCGCGAGATCGGTTGCCAAGGCGCGTTGATCGGAGC
The DNA here is from genome assembly GCA_031422995.1 of Polymorphobacter sp. Classification (GTDB taxonomy): domain Bacteria; phylum Pseudomonadota; class Alphaproteobacteria; order Sphingomonadales; family Sphingomonadaceae; genus Sandarakinorhabdus. The sequence goes on from JANPEP010000168.1 coordinate 30,326, forward strand.
GGGCAGCGTTTTCGGTGATGAGCACAGGGGTGTCGCCCGGCATGCCATGGGCGCGGAGTTGCGCGCTGACGCCGGCTGCAGCGGATTTGCCCATGTAGATTGCCAGCGTGGTGTTGGCGGCAGCAAGAGCCGGCCAATCGAGATCGAGCGGAGCATCGGCCTGGGCGTGGCCGGTGACGAACGTGACGGCCTGCGCCCTGCCCCGCTGCGACAACGAGATTTGCGCCGCAGCTGCGGCGGCGCAGGCGGCGGTGATGCCGGGGACGATTTCAAAGGTCAGGTTGGCGCGGCGCAGCGCCTGCATTTCCTCGGTGAGGCGGCCGAAAATGGTGGGGTCTCCGCCCTTGAGCCGGACGACCATGGTGCCGCGGCGGCCGGCGGCGACGAGTAGCGCGTTTATCGCGGCCTGCGGCATGGCATGGGCGCCAGCACGCTTGCCGACGGGAATAAGCTCGGCGGCGGGGTTGGCGAGGGCGAGGATTTCGGGCGTGACGAGGGCATCGTGGAGGATGATGTCTGCCGCGGCGATCAGGCGATGCGCCTTTACGGTGAGCAGATCGGGGTCGCCGGGGCCGGCGCCGACGAGCCAGATGCGGGGTTCAGGCCCGGAATCAGGCATCGATGGTCTCCTGGAGGTCACGCAGGATGCGGGCGAGTTCGGGTTTGCAACTGCCGCAATTGCTGCCGGCGCCCAGCGCGGTGCCGATGGCGGTGACGTCGGACAGGTTTTGGGACCGGATGGCGGCGGTGAGGGTTTTGAGGCCGATGGCGAAGCAGGCGCAGATTTGCGGGCCCGTGTCTGTTTGCGTGCCGGCGGGGGCACCAGCGAGGAGGGAAGGATCGGCCTCGGCGGCAGCGAATTGCGCGGCGAGCCAGTCGCGGGAGGGAAGGTTGGATTGGCTGAGGAAGAGGAGAGCGTCGAGGCGGGTGCCGGTGAATATGGCGCGGCGGAGGGTGCGGTTGCCGTCTTGCAGTTCGGTGATGGTTTGGGCGGCGGTGGCGGGGAGCAGGATGTCGGCGGCGGCGGCAAGGGTTCCGGTGCCAGCGATTTCGGTGCGGTGGCAGGCGTCGGTGGCGACATGGACCCACCAGTCGGCGGCGGGTTCGACGCGATGGCGGGTGAGCAGGAAGCCTTGCCAGTCGGTTGCATGGGGCGTGATGGCGGCGCGGCTGTGCTTGAACGCGGGTTGGCCGGAATGGGGATCGGGGTTTGCTGTGGCGAGGGCGTTGCTGAGGCCAGTGGCAGCGAGGCTGCGGCTCCAGTGGATGGGGACGAACAGGCTGCCGCGGCGTTGGCCGGGATCGTGCTGGACGCGGAAAAGCTCGCTACCATGAGCGGTGGTGATGCGGGCGAGGCTGGCATCGGGGAGGTTGGCGGCATCTTCGGGGTGGATGGCGACGAACGGTTCTGGCCGGTGGCCGGCGAGGCGGGGGACGCGGCCGGTGCGGGTCATGCTGTGCCATTGGTCGCGGATGCGACCGCTGTTGAGGGTGAAGGGATAGGCGGGGTCTGGCGCGGCGATGGTGGGAGGTGTGAGGGGGATGAGGCGCGCCCTGGCGTTGGCGGTGGGGAAACCACCGTTGGCGAACAGTCGGGGGGTGCCCGCGGGCCATTGCGCCGGGGTTTCGGAGTGGGGGATGGTGAGGAGGGTGTTGGTCAGCGCCGTCAGCGCCAAGTGTTCGGCGCGGATTTCATCGGCGGAGTCCCAGGCGAAATCCCGTGCGAAGCCAAGCCGGGCGGCGAGTTGCGCCAGCGCCCACCAATCTGCGCGCGCCTCTCCGGGCGGTGGCAGGAAGCGACGCTGGCGCGAGACGCGACGTTCGGAGTTGGTCACCGATCCGTCCTTCTCTCCCCATGCAAGGGCCGGCAGGCGCACATCGGCGAAGGCCAGCGTATCGGTGTGTTCGGTGATGTCGGAGACGACCACGAAGGGCGCATCGGCCAGCGCAGCGCGGACGCGCGCGAGTTCGGGCATGGAAACGGCGGGGTTGGTCGCCATGATCCATAGCGCCTTGATCTTGCCGGCGCCCAGGGCGGCGAAGAGATCGACGGCTTTCAGGCCGGGTTTGGTGGCCAGCGCCGGGGCGTTCCAGAAGCGGCGGATGGTGGCCTCGCCGGCGGGGTCGTCAAAGCCGATATGGGCGGCAAGGGTGGAGGCGAGCCCGCCGACTTCGCGGCCGCCCATGGCGTTGGGTTGGCCGGTGAGGGACAGGGGCGACGCGCCGAGCCTGCCGATGCGGCCGGTGGCGAGGTGGACGTTGAGGATGGCGGTGACATTGTCGGTGCCGTTTTGGGACTGGTTGCTGCCCTGGCTCCAGGCGGTGACAGTGCGGGGGTGGGCGGCGAACAGGGTGAAGAAGGCGAGGACATCGGCTTCGGCGAGGCCGCAATCGGCGGCGATGGCGGCGGGGGATTG
>JANPEP010000169.1:0-16214 GCA_031422995.1 Polymorphobacter sp.
GCGCGCTGCTCGCGCCACCGCCGCGCTTTCGGCCAAGAAATCCGTCCACCGCCACCACATAGCCGAAGTCGCCGCGCTCGCCCTGCGCCACCGCCTGCGCCGCAATGTCCTTGATGACACCGGCTCCACCGTCCGCATCACCCGCGCCGTCGCCGAACTCATCCCCGGGTGAACAATCTCGCCTCCCTCCTTCCTGCTCCCCTGCCGGAACGGGAGGGGCCGCTGGGCAGTGCCGCGATGGGCGACCCCAGCGCCACTCGCTGGCATCTCGCCCAAACTGCCATCACCCTGCTCGTCGCCGCCCCCAATCTCGGCGGCCTCCTGCTCCGCGCCCGCCCCGGCCCTGTCCGCGACGCCTGGACCCCACTCCTCGTTGCGCAAGCCACCCTGCGCCGCCTCCCCGCCAGCGCCGATGCCGAGGCGCTCGACGGCGGCCTCGATCTCACTGCCACCCTCGCTGCCGGCCGCCCCATCCACCGCCCCGGGATCCTGCGCGACATCGGCACCGGCATCCTCCTCATCCCCATGGCCGAACGCCTCTCGCCATCCCTCGCCGCCCGCCTCGCCACTGCGCTCGACGAAGAAGGCCCCCGCCTCGTCCTCTTCGACGAAAGCGACCCCGACACCGACGAGCAAGTAGCCCCCGCTCTCGCCGACCGTCTCGCAATCCATCTCGACTTGACCGACGTACGCCTGCCCATGGCCATCCTCCTCGCCGATGCAATCTTTGCCCCTCCCGAAACGGCAGGGGTCGGGGGTGGGAATGACACGAGTGCCATCCCCGATTCCACCACCGCCCTCACCACCGCCGCCGACACCCTCGGCATCGCCTCGATCCGCGCCCCCATCCAGGCCCAACGTCTCGCCCACGCCCACGCAGCGCTGAACAACCGCACCCACATCACCGCCGCCGACCTCGAAATCGCCGCCGCGCTCGTCCTCGGACCACGCGCCACCCGGCTGCCGCCCGGCGAAACCCCGCCGCCACCCCAGGAATCCCCCGACGAACACCCCCCCGAGCCCCCGCCACCCAGCGACGAAGGCCCCGACAACACCCCACAGGAAACACCCCAGGACCTCACCGATCTCGTCCTGGATGCAGCCGAAACCGCCCTCCCCCCCGGCCTCCTCGACGCGCTGGCCTCCGGCAAGCCCCTGAAATCCAAGGGTAACGGCCGCAGCGGCGCCAAACTCCGCAGCCTCACCTCCGGTCGCCCCGCCGGCGTCCGCACCGGCGCCCCCGGTCGGGGTGCAAGGCTCGCCATAATCGAAACCATCAAGGCCGCAGCCCCCTGGCAAAGCGTTCGTTCTCAAAGACTTGATGGCCGCCTCAACATCCGCCACGACGACCTCCGCATCCGCAGATTCGTCGCCCGTACTGAATCCACCACCATCTTCACCGTCGACGCCTCAGGTTCCGCTGCCTTCGCCAGGCTGTCCGAATCCAAGGGCGCCGTCGAACTCCTCCTCGCCCAAGCCTATGTAAAACGGGCAGAAGTTGCCCTCATCGCCTTCCGCGGCGACACTGCCGAAATCAGCCTCCCCCCCACCAGATCCCTCGCTCGCGCCAAACGCCAGCTCGCCGCGCTCGCCGGCGGCGGCGGCACCCCCATGGCCGCCGGCCTCGATCTCGCCCGGCGCCTCGCCGAATCCGAACGCGCCCGCGGCCGCACACCCCTGGTCGTCGTCCTCACCGATGGCCGCGCCAATGTCGGCGGCACCGACAAACTCACCCCGCAGGAGGCCGCCCTCACCAGCGCCCGCGCTTTCGCCGCCACCGGCCTCGCCAGCGTCTTCATCGATTGCAGCGCCCGCCCTCGCCCCGAAGGCTCTGCACTCGCCACCGCAATGTCGGCGCGCTACGTCGCCCTCCCACGCATGGACGCCCGCTCCGTCGTCGCCGCGGTCAACGCCGCGACATGAGCGCCCCCAATTGGAAAATCGAAGGCAAGGACTGGCCCAACGCCGAATCGAGCCGCTTCATCACCGCCGGCGGCCTCAAATGGCACGTGCAGGTCTCCGGCTCCGGACCACCCCTGCTGCTTCTCCACGGCACCGGCGCCGCCACCCACAGCTGGCGTGATCTTACCTCGCACCTATCCTGCCACTTCACAGTCATCGCCCCGGATTTACCCGGCCACGGCTTCACCAGCCGCCTCGGTCGCGCCACCCCCACGGGTGTTGCCACCGCTGTCGCCGCCCTCACCGAAGCCCTCAATCTCCCCCCCGCCCTCACGATCGGCCACAGCGCCGGCGCCGCCATCGCCCTGACCATGGCCGAAAAAAACCTTGCCCGCCCCCGCGCGATCATCAGCCTCGGCGGCGCCCTCCTGCCTTTCCCCGGCCTCGCCGGAAAGCTCTTCCCCGCCATGGCCCGCATGCTTTTCGTCAATCCGCTGATGCCCGAACTCTTCGCCATGCGCGCCCGGGTCCCCGGCGAAATCGCCGCCTTCCTCCACCGTTCCACCGGCTCACGCCTCGATGCGCGCGGCGTCCTTCTCTACGAACGCCTGCTGAAGACCTCGGGCCATATCGGTGGTGCGCTCGCCCTGATGGCACATTGGGACCTCGAACCCCTCGAACGCGCGCTTCCCACGCTCGACCTCCCCATCCTTCTCGCCCATGGCGAAAACGACAAAACCATCCCCGTCGCCACGGCCCACAAGGTCGCTGCCCGGCTGCCCAATGCCCGCGCCCTCATCCTACCCGGCCTCGGCCATCTCGCACACGAGGAAGCCCCCGAAGCCCATGCCGCCCTTATTCTCGACTTCGCGCGCGAAACCGGCATCCTTCCGGCCGTTTCCGCCGTAAAAGCCGCAAAGGGGACGCCGAAATGATCGAAGCCAAATATCTCGGCCTCATCGAAATGGGCATGACGTTCGGCGTCGTCGCCATCTTCACAATTTACCAGCTCTGGTCCCTGCGCGACAAAACTCCAAAGGACGACGACAAACGACCTGAAGACTGAGGCGCCTCAAACCTTTCGCGGCATCCGCCACGGCAGCATCCACTGCACCACCGGCGACCGGAACCTGTCGAGCGACAGCGATTCATGCACCGCCACCACATCCTCGCCGAACATCCGGCTGCTCAGCGCCGATCGCGAATAAAAAGGCGTATCCTCCCAGGTTGCGCGCAAACTCGCCGTATGCCCGGCATCGGCGCGGGTCAGCCGGTTCACATGCCATCCGGTGCGCGGCAAAACCACCGGCGCCGGCATCTCGATCACTTCGGCATTGCCGTCATTGCCGATGCGCAGCGCCATGCCGAAATCATCGCCACTGCGCAGCTTGCCTTCGTAAATCACCGCCGTCTCGCCGCCCTTCAAATGGGCACGCGACCATTGCCAATCGGCAAACCCTTCCTCCAACGGCTCGCTGCCATGGTTGGCATCAAGATAGCCCTGGCCACTCCACGCAATATCCGGTTCCGAAAACGCCACCTCCACCCGGGCGCGCGGTGCCAATGGTTCCCACACATGTCGCCCCGAAGGATCCAGCCGAAACCGCCGCTGTCCCAATACTTCGGGCGTCAATCGGATGCGCCCTCGAGTCTTCAGCGGAAAAACCGCCCCCACTTCATCGACATCGATGACCAGCGCATTGCCATCCCAATGCACCTGGCTCGGCCCGATCTTCAGCGTCGACCGGTCGCGCCACAACGCCCCCTTGCCGCGCTCGGTCATCGCCCATCGCCGCCCGCGCGGGCCATACAAAGCGACGTTCAACGAGACATGATTTTCCGGCACGCCGCGCCCACTGGCCTTGTAATAGGGCGAAAAAACCGAGCCTATGAACGCAATGACCGTCAGGCCGAAGCTGCCGTCGTCACTTTCCGCGTCGATATACCACCAGCGATAACCATTGGCCGCGACGGCGCTGTCAAAGCGCGGGCCGAAAGGATCGCAGCGCTCGCCAAGCGGCCGGACAAGGCCGCCATCGGCACGCCCGCGCCCGGGTGCGCCGATCCCCCCGCGAGCCAAAGGCCCGGCAGGCCAGTACGGCTCCCCGGGCGGCGGAAGCTGGCCCGCCATCCGTGCGAGGCCCGACCATAAAGGGCTCCACCCGTCGAAGGGAAAAGCCCCTCGAACATCGCCGGCCCCACCGGCACCATCACCTTGGGTCGCAACCTCAGCCCGCAACGTTCCAGGGCCGCGAAGGTCGCTGATTGACATGCCGATATCTCCCCAGATGTTGGCGCGCGCCCGTCTCCGGTGGCAGGCGCGTTGACGATAAGCTGAAACCGCTCAGGACCCGTGGGGGCAACGCCGATCCCCCGGTCCTGCGCACACACATACACACTCGGCGCCGAAGGCAGGCGTTGCTGCCCGAAAATCTCGCGAAACTCCCGCGCATAATCATCCGAAAAAAACACATTGTGCCGATCAAGCTCGAACCCCTCGGCGTCCGCCGTCATCATCGTCACCAAGGCTGACAAGGACCTGTCACCCGGCCGCGTTCCCTTCACTGCGCCTGCCGCCGCCGCGCCAAAGCGCCCGTCGGCAATCGCACTCGCATCGCAATTGGCCAGCACATCACCCGCCGCTATCACTTCGCCGCTGGCCAGCACCACGCCTGCCGCCCGGCCCTTCGCCGTCCTGATCTCGCGCACATCGACGCCATAACGAAACACCGCACCGCGTGCCGCCGCCAATCCGGCAATCGCCTCTGCCACCTTGTGCATCCCGCCATCAACCAGCCACACCCCCCGCGCCTCCAGGTGCGCGATCAACATCAATGTCGCCGTCGCTTCATAAGGCGAGGCGCCGCAATAGGTCGCATAGCGCCCGTAAAGCTGGTGCAACCGCGGGTCCTTGAAATGCTTGCCCAGCGCCGCCCACAGTGTCTGGAACGGGTTGATCGCCATCATCTCGCCCATGCCCGACAGCCCGAATCGCATCGCCAGCCCCACCGGCGACGTCACCGGCGCCTCCATGTACCGATGCTCCAACGCGTTCCAGATCCGCGCCGCCTCGGCCCGGAAACCGTCATACCCCCGCGCCTCCGCCGCCCCTGCGAACACACCGATGGCATCCCGACTGCGTTCCGGATCGGCCCACAGGTCCAAACCCGACCCATCACCCCATGCATGCCGCGCCAATCGCTCGCTCTTCACCAGCGTCAGATGGTCGTCCAACCGCTCGCCCAAACTTTCGAACAACGCCTCGAACACCCATCGCGCGGTAAACACCGTCGGGCCCGCGTCCACCGTGGCACCGCCGCAATCCACCGTCCGCAATTTGCCACCTGGCGCCATCATCCGCTCAACGACCGTCACAGGCACCCCGGCGCCGGCAAGCTGTGCCGCCGCGCACAACCCACCGATCCCGGCTCCAATGATGACGATCCCGTCTTCGCGCGCCAAAACCCCGACTCCATTCCCGCGCATGATTGACCGCGCGCAACCGACTGTCCAGAGTCCATGACACAATGACCGCACCTCAAAATGACGCGCCCCGAAATAAAGCGCCCCAAAATAAGGCGCCCTTGCGGGAACGCTGGCTGATCTGGCGCAACAGCGTGCTGTCCAACCCGGGTTTCCAGCGGCTGTCGATGCGCCTGCCGCTTTTGCGCGGCACCGCCCGCCATCATGCCAACGAAATGTTTCGCGTCATCACCGGTTTCGTCTACACCAAAACCCTCACCGCCGCCGTCGATCTCGGCATCATCGCGGCGCTCGCCAAGGCACCGCAATCCACTTCGGCGCTTGCCGAATCTGCCAACCTCGATCCTGCCGCCATGCAGCGCCTGCTCGCTGCCGCCGCCTCGGTCGATCTGGTGGAATCGCTCGGCAATGATCGCTGGACCCTTGGCCAACGCGGCGCCGCACTTGCCAACAACACCGGCGCGCTGGCCATGATCGAACACCACAAGCTGTTCTATGCCGATCTCGCCGATCCTGTTGCCATGCTGCGCCGGGGCAGGGGGGGCGGCGAACTCGCTGCCTTCTGGACCTATTCCGCCGCTGCCGGCCGTGGTGATCCCGCTGCCGCCGCCGATCCCGGCACTCAGGCCTATTCTGCCCTTATGGCCGCCTCGCAACCCATGGTTGCCGAACAAGTGCTTCAGGCGTTCGACTTCTCCCGCCACAAACAACTCCTCGATATCGGCGGCGGCCATGGGGCCTTCCTCGCCGAAGTCGCCGCCCGTCACCCTGCGCTTGGCCTGGCGCTGTTCGACTTGCCCCCCGTCGCCGCCCATGCCCGCACCGTGCTCGCCGCTCGCGGCCTGGCGCACATCACCGCCCATGGTGGCAGCTTCCGCGACGATCCCATCCCGCCCGGCGCCGATCTCATCAGCCTCGTGCGCATCCTCCACGATCACGATGACGCCGTCGTCACTGCGCTCCTCAACGCAATCCATGCTGCACTTCCCCCCAGTGGAACCCTGCTCATCGCCGAGCCCATGGCCGGCACCCCCGGCGCCCAAGCGATGGGCGATGCCTATTTCGGCCTCTACCTCTGGGCCATGGGCTCCGGCCGCCCGCGCACCGCCGCTGCCTATCGCTCCATGCTGCAAACCGTCGGCTTCACCCGCATCCGCGAGGTTCGCACCGCCTTGCCGATGGTCACGCGGCTGCTCGTCGCCACCCGCTGACCTGCGGCAAAAGGGAGTGTCAAAATTATTTGACGCCAAAAAGCGTCAAGCCAGCTTTACATCCGTTTTCGTTGGCTTAGGATGGCTTCAAGAAGGAAGGCGACCAAGATCGTCGTCTTGCCTGGGGAGCGGGAATGGAAACACTGGCAGTTGTTGTGGAGGCTCCGGGGCAAGTCGCGCTCCGTCGTCTCGGCATGACACCGCCAGAAGGTGACGATCTCGTCGTTGCCGTTGATTTCAGTGGCATTTCCATGGGCACTGAAAAGCTCATGTTTAATGGCTCGATGCCGGCTTTCCCGGGCATGGGTTATCCGCTCGTCCCCGGCTATGAAGCCGTCGGCCGCGTCGTGGACGCCGGCCCCGATGGCAAAAGCCGCATCGGCGAAACGGTCTTCGTGCCAGGCTCGTCGAAATTCGTTGGTGCAAGGGGCCTCTTTGGCGGCTCCGCCAGCCTCTTGATCACCGGATCGGCGCGCGTCCTGCAAATTCCTGATGGCCTTGGCGATGCCGCGGTCCTCATGTCGCTTGCCGCCACCGCCCAACACGCCCTCGTTGGCGGCGCTATGCCCGATCTGATTATCGGTCATGGTGTGCTGGGCCGGCTGCTGGCGCGCATGGCGGTTGCCGCCGGAAAGGCTCCAACCGTGTGGGAAATCAACGCAGCCCGCATGATGGGTGCCGAAGGCTATTCGGTTACCACGCCGGATCAGGACGAACGCCGCGATTACCTCAGCGTCTATGATGCCAGTGGCGATTCGACGATCCTCGATGCCGCTATCATGCGCACCGCTCGCGGCGGCGAAATCGTCCTCGCGGGCTTCTATGCCGAGCCGCTAAGCTTTCAGTTCGCCCCGGCATTCCGCCGCGAATCGCGCTTCCGCATTGCCACCGAATTCCTGCCTGCCGATCTCGCCGCCGTCATCGCAATGGTCGAAACCGCCCGGCTCTCGCTCGACGGCCTGGTCACCAACCGCGTTCCGGCCGCCGATGCTGCCACCGCCTATCCGCAAGCCTTTTCGGACGCGAGCTGCCTCAAGATGGTCTTTGATTGGAGAGATGCCGCGTGAGTATCGAAGCCCTTCTAGAAGAGGCCATGGCGCTCAGGGCCGAGGCCGACATGGAGCCCGATCCGGTCCACACCGGTGAAGTCACCAAGGAAACCCAGATCATCGCCATCTACGGCAAGGGCGGCAGCGGCAAATCCTTCGCGCTGGCTAATCTCAGCTACATGATGGCACAGCAGGGCAAGCGCGTCCTGCTCATCGGCTGCGATCCCAAATCCGATACCACGTCACTGCTGTTCGGCGGCAAGGCCACCCCGACCATCATCGAGACGTCGGCGCGCAAGAAACTCGCTGGCGAAGAAATCAGCATCGAAGACGTCTGCTTTCAACGCGATGGCGTCTTCGCCATGGAGCTTGGCGGTCCCGAAGTCGGTCGCGGCTGTGGCGGTCGCGGCATCATCCACGGCTTTGAAACCCTCGAAAAACTCGGCTTCCACGATTGGGGTTTCGATTACGTCCTTCTCGATTTCCTCGGCGACGTCGTCTGCGGCGGCTTCGGCCTGCCGATTGCGCGGGACATGTGCCAGAAAGTCATCGTCGTCGCCTCCAACGACCTGCAATCGCTCTATGTCGCCAACAATGTTTGCAAGGCGGTCGAATATTTCCGCAAGATGGGCGGCAATGTCGGCGTCGCCGGCATCCTCATCAACAAGGATGATGGCTCGGGCGAAGCCCAGGCGTTCGCCGATGCGGTCGGCATCCCGACACTGATTTCGATCCCGGCGCACGAAGATATCCGCAAGAAATCCGCCAACTACCAGATTATTGGCACCTCGGAGAGCCAATGGGGCGCCTTGTTCGAGGAGCTCGCCGAAAACGTCGCCACCGCCCCGCCGGTGCGCCCGACCCCGCTCGACCAGGATGGCCTGTTGGCGCTGTTCAAACCCGAAGATACCGGCGGCAACTACACGCTGAAACCCGCCAGCCAGTCCGACATGCGCGGCGGCGAATTCATCATCAAGCCGACCCTGGAGGTCGTCTACGACAATGTCTGATCGCATCGATCTTGACATGGTCGTGCCGACTGCACCGGTTGCTGAAACAGCCGGCTGCCACGCCGGCGCCGACACGATGCGCGACGCTGCGGCCAAGGCCGGCAAGTCCGAAATCCTCGATCGCTACGCCGCCGATTATCCAAAAGGCCCGCACGATCAGCCGCAATCGATGTGCCCGGCCTTTGGCAGTTTGCGTGTTGGCCTCAGGATGCGCCGCACCGCCACCGTGCTCTCGGGCTCGGCCTGCTGCGTCTATGGCCTGACCTTCACGTCGCACTTCTATGGCGCCCGCCGCACCGTCGGCTATGTGCCCTTCAATTCCGAATCGCTCGTCACCGGCAAGCTGTTCGAAGACATCCGCGACGCCGTCCATCAACTCGCCGATCCCGAACTCTACGACACAATCGTCGTCACCAATCTCTGCGTGCCCACCGCCTCGGGCGTGCCGCTGCAGCTCCTGCCCGATGTCATCAACGGCGTCCGCGTCATCGGCATCGATGTCCCCGGCTTCGGTGTCCCCACCCATGCCGAAGCGAAAGACGTGCTCGCTGGCGCCATGCTGGCCTATGCCCGCAAGGAAGCCATGGCCGGGCCGGTCGCCGCGCCCGCCGAACGCCCCGACAAACCGACCATCACCTTGCTCGGCGAAATGTTCCCCGCCGATCCCGTCGGCATCTCGATGATGCTCGAACCGATGGGCCTCGCCGCCGGGCCAGTCGTTCCCACCCGCGAATGGCGCGAGCTCTATTCCGCCCTCGATTGCGCCGCCGTCGCCGCCATCCACCCGTTCTACACCGCCTCGGTGCGCGAATTCGAAGCTGCCGGCCGCAAGGTCATCGGCTCCGCACCCGTCGGCCGCGACGGCACCGCCGCCTGGCTCGCCGCCATCGGTGACGCCTGCGGCATCAGCGCCGACAAGGTCGCGGCCGCCCAGAACAAGTTCCTCCCCGCCATCGCCGCCGCTCTCGCTGCCAAGCCGATCAAGGGCCGCATCACCGTCTCGGGCTACGAAGGCTCCGAACTCCTCGTCGCCCGCCTGCTCATCGAATCGGGCGCCGAAGTCCCCTATGTCGGCACTGCCTGCCCGAAAACCCGCTGGTCCGATCCCGATCGTGAATGGCTGGAGGCCAAGGGCGTCCACATCCAATATCGCGCCAGCCTCGAACAGGACATTGCCGCGGTCGAATCCTTCAGTCCCGATCTCGCCATCGGCACCACGCCCGTCGTTCAGCACGCCAAGTCGCGTGCCATCCCGGCGCTGTATTTCACCAACCTCATTTCCGCCCGCCCGCTGATGGGCCCCGCCGGCGCCGGCAGCCTGGCGCAAGTCATCAACGGCGCCCTCGGCAACAAGGCCCGCTTCGACACGATGCGCGAATTCTTCCAGGGCGTCGGCGAAGGCTATTCCGCCGGCATCTGGGAAGACACCCCCACCGACCGTCCGCAATTCAAGGCCAAATACGCCGCCAAGATGGTTGCCGCCGCCAAAGCTGAAGATTTCATCGGCTCATGACGCTGATCCTCGATCATGACAGGGCCGGTGGCTATTGGGGCGCGGTCTACGCCTTCACCGCCATAAAGGGCCTGCAAGTCATCATCGACGGCCCCGTCGGCTGCGAAAACCTGCCCGTCACCTCGGTCCTCCACTACACCGACGGCCTGCCGCCCCACGAATTGCCCATCGTCGTCACCGGCCTCGGCGAGCAGGAGCTCGGCCGCGACGGCACCGAAGGCGCCATGAAGCGCGCCTGGAAAACCCTTGATCCGGCGCTCCCCGCGGTCGTCGTCACCGGCAGCATTGCCGAAATGATCGGCGGCGGCGTCACGCCCGAAGGCACCAATATCCAGCGCTTTCTGCCGCGCACCATCGATGAAGACCAATGGCAGGCCGGCGATCGCGCCCTCACCTGGCTGTGGACACAGTTCGGCCCGAAAAAAGTCCCGGCCCTGCGCCCGCGCAAGGAAGGCGCCAAACCCAAGGTCAACATCGTCGGCCCGATGTACGGCACCTTCAACATGCCGTCGGATCTCGCCGAAATCCGCCGCCTCATCGAAGGCATCGGCGCCGAGGTCAACATGGTGTTCCCGCTTGGCAGCCACCTCGCCGATATCCGTCGCCTCGCCGATGCCGAGGTCAATGTCTGCATGTACCGCGAATGGGGCAGGGGACTCTGCGAGGCGCTCGAACGCCCCTATCTCCAGGCGCCAATCGGCCTCAACTCCACCACGCTCTTCCTGCGCAAACTCGCCAAACTCACCGGCCTCGATGCCGAACCGTTCATCGAAAAGGAAAAGCACACCACCATCAAGCCTCTCTGGGACCTGTGGCGCTCAGTCACCCAGGATTTCTTCGGCACCGCCAGCTTCGCCGTTGTCGCCACCGAAACCTATGTCCGCGGCCTGCGCAGCTTCCTCGAGGACGACATGGGGCTTCCCTGCACCTTCAGCTTCATGCGCAGCGCCGGCATCAAGCCCGACAATGCCGCCGTCATCGAAGCCATCAAGACCAAGCCGCCGCTGATCATGTTCGGCAGCTACAATGAACGCATGTACATGGCCGAGCATGGCAGCCGCGCCATCTATGTGCCGGCCAGCTTCCCCGGCGCCGCCATCCGCCGCCACACCGGCACGCCTTACATGGGCTATTCCGGCGCGACCTATCTCGTCCAGGAAGTCTGCAACGCGCTGTTCGATGCGCTGTTCTTCATCCTGCCGCTGGCCGCGCAAATGGACCGCGCCGAAGCCACCCCGTCGCGCCTGCTCGAACAGGTCGGCTGGGAAGATGATGCCCGCACCGAACTCGATGTCCTCGTCGATAAACAGCCGGTGCTGGTTCGCATTTCTGCTGCAAAACGCCTGCGCGATGCCGCCGAACGCGCCGCACGTGATGCCGGCGAAAAACAGGTTACCCGGGCTCGGCTCTACGCCGCGGCTCAACTCTTCGAAGCGCAGGCCGCATGAATGCGGCCCGCTCATACCTTGGTCCAATCCTGGACCTCGACCTCTTTGCGGTGGATTCCAACGCCGCAAAGCTGCCGGTCGGGCGAGGCCATTCCCGGCCCCGTGCGGCGGATAAACTGGAGGAAAATGCATGAGTGAAAACAAGCTTGGGCCAGGTACGTACCTGACCGACGCCGAAGCCAAGGAAGTCCACAAGCTCTTCGTTGTGAGCACGGCTTTCTTTGTCTTTGTGGCGATCATCGCCCACTTCCTCGTCTGGTCGTGGCGCCCGTGGCTCGGACCATCAAAGCCGCTGGCTTCGATCGAGAGCGTTCAGCAGGCCGACGCCACGCGCGCCGTGTCACAGGGTTAAGGAGACGGTACGATGTGGAGAATTTGGCAAACTTTCAATCCGCAGCGCATCTTGAGTGCATTGGCGATCTTCCTGTTCACACTGGCGATCCTCATTCACTTCATCCTGCTCTCGACGGATCGCTACAATTGGCTGGATGGCGCCAGCGCCACGCCGGCTGCCACCGCCGAAATGACGACGACGGCCTCCGGGTCCGCCTGATCACGCCAGCGGTAATGTGTTGCGTAAGAGGTAAGGCGAGACGGGCAGGGTCCGATATCCGGCACCTGCCCGCCCGCACCACCAAACAAGAAGGCCCGCGCCGCATGATCGGCCCGGGGGGAGGTGCGCCATGGCGCTGTTGAGTTTCGAACGGAAATATCGCGTTCGCGGGGGCACGCTTGTTGGCGGCGACCTCTTCGACTTCTGGATTGGCCCTTTTTACGTGGGCTTTTTCGGAGTCACGACCATCTTCTTCGCGACCCTCGGGACCGCGTTGATCCTTTACGGCGCTGCCATCGGCCCCACGTGGAACCCGTGGCTCATCAGCATAGCGCCGCCCGACATCAAATACGGTCTCGCCCTGGCGCCTTTGCGTGAAGGCGGCCTCTGGCAGATTATCACGATCTGTGCCGTCGGCGCGTTCAGCAGCTGGGCACTGCGCGAGGCAGAAATCTGCCGCAAGCTCGGCATGGGCTATCATGTGCCGGTCGCTTTCGGTTTCGCCATCTTCGCCTATGTCTCGCTGGTCATCATCCGTCCGGTGCTGATGGGCGCCTGGGGCTGGGGCTTTCCCTACGGGATTTTCAGCCACCTCGATTGGGTGTCGAACACCGGCTATCAATATCTCCACTTCCACTACAACCCGGCGCACATGCTCGCCGTCAGCTTCTTCTTCACCACGGCACTGGCGCTCGGCCTGCACGGCTCGCTTGTGCTCTCGGCGGTTAATCCCGCCCAAGGCGAAGATGTGAAATCGCCCGAATATGAAGACACCTTCTTTCGCGATCTCATCGGCTATTCGGTCGGCACACTCGGCATCCACCGCGTTGGGCTGCTGCTCGCGCTGAACGCTGTATTCTGGAGCGCCGTCTGCATCATCCTCAGCGGTCCGTTCTGGTCGCGCGGATGGCCGGAATGGTGGACCTGGTGGCTCAACCTGCCGATCTGGCGCTGAGGGGGGACACTATCATGGCTTACCAGAATATCTTCACCCAGGTTCAGCTACGCGGCGAACTCGAACCCGGCGTCCCCTTGGGACCCTATAATGATCCGCGCTACGGTCCCTTCGGTTTCACCTATTGGATGGGAAAGCTCGGCGGCACCCAGATCGGCCCGGTCTATCTGGGCAAGCTCGGCCTCGCCGCGCTGATCTTCGGCACGCTGGCCTTCTGCATCATCGGCCTCAACTTCTGGGCTCAGGTCAATTGGGATCCCATCCAGTTCGTGCGTCAGCTGTTCTGGCTGTCGCTCGAACCACCGCCCGCCAAATATGGGCTGAAGGTCCTGCCACCCCTGCACGAAGGCGGCTGGTGGCTGATTACCGGCTTCTTCCTCACCGCCTCGATCCTGTTGTGGTGGGCGCGCACCTATCGCCGGGCCAAGGAACTCGGCATGGGCACCCATGTCGCCTGGGCCTTTGCCAGCGCCATCTGGCTCTATCTGGTCCTTGGTTTCATCCGGCCGCTGGCGATGGGCAGCTGGTCTGAAGCCGTACCGTTCGGCATCTTCTCGCACCTTGATTGGACTGCGGCTTTCTCGATCCGCTACGGCAACCTGTTCTACAATCCGTTCCACGCGCTCTCGATCGTCTTCCTTTACGGCTCGGCGTTGCTGTTCGCCATGCACGGCGCCACCATCCTGGCCGTCGGCCGCTATGGCGGCGAACGCGAAATCGAACAGATTACCGATCGCGGTACTGCGTCAGAACGCGCTGCGCTGTTCTGGCGCTGGACAATGGGCTTCAACGCCACGATGGAATCAATCCATCGCTGGGCATGGTGGTTTGCGGTCTTGACCACTCTTACCGGCGGTATTGGCATCCTGCTCACCGGCACGGTTGTCGATAACTGGTATCTCTGGGCCGTCGAACATCACTTTGCGCTGGCCTATCCAGCCACAGGCGTTGTCGATCCGTCCACTCTTCCGGGGGCACCGCAATGATGCGCAAATTCAGCCTTCTGCTTCTCGCCGTGCCAGCGCTCATGCTGGCCGGCTGCGAATTCGGCACCAAGGTCGTCGAACAGGTCGGCCCGCGCGGCACCGGGCTAAAGCTCGTTGCCGACAAGAGCAACCTGCCCGTCATCGCGCCGGTTCCAGAGGCGCCCTATCCCCTGACACCCGATATGCTCGAAGGCCCGCGTGCCAGCGAGACCTACGAGAACGTCCAGGTCCTGGGTGACGTCAGCACCGAAGAATTCAACTACACCATGGCGGCCATCACCAATTGGGTGGCGCCCGCCGATGGCACAGTCGAAAACGGCGGCTGCAACTATTGTCACAACCCGGCCAACATGGCGTCCGACGAACTTTACACAAAGGTCGTCGCCCGCAAGATGTTGCAGATGACCCGCAACATCAATTCCACCTGGAAACCGCATTTCTCCAACAGCAAATATGCCGGAAAGGGCGCCGGCGTCACTTGCTGGACCTGCCACCGCGGCCAACCGGTTCCGGCGGCCAACTGGTCCTCGGCACTGCCCGAGCCAAACCGGCTGAACGGCAACCGCCACGGCCAGAACGCACCGGCCCGGTCCGTGGCCTATGCATCCCTGCCCAACGACCCGTTCACGGCCTTGCTCCAGGGCAAGAACCAGATCCGGGTGCAGGCGACGAAAACCTTCCCGTCAAACCATGTCGCCTCGATCCAGTCCACGGAACAAACCTATGGCCTGATGATGCACATGTCACAGGGCCTCGGCGTCAACTGCAACTATTGTCACAACAGCCAGAACTTCGCCAACTGGTCGCAATCGCGTCCCCAGCGGGTCAACGCCTGGTATGGCATCCGCATGGTGCGTGACATCAACGACAATTACATCACCGCCCTCGGCAAGGTCTGGCCGGCAAACCGCCTCGGTCCGGCCGGTGATCCCAAGAAAGTCTATTGCGCCACCTGCCATCGCGGCGTGAACAAGCCGATGGGCGGTGTGCCAATGCTTCAGGACTATCCGGCACTCAAGGGGGCCTATCACAGCGCCGCCCCCGCAGCGCCGGATGCCCCCGCAGCCGTGATACCAGTCGCCGCTGCCGAGGATGCCAAACCAGCCGCCTGAAACAACCAGCATAAAAAAGGGGCCCGGAGCATAAACTCCGGGCCCTTTTCTTTGCCTACGAAGGTTGGGGCCGGCGGCCCTTCAACCCGAAATCAGATCGTCCGCGCAATCACCTCGCGCATGATTTCGCTGGTACCGCCATAAATCCGCTGCACCCGTGCATCGCGCCACATCCGGGCGATCGGATACTCGTTCATATAACCGGCGCCGCCATGCAGTTGCAGCGCCTCATCAACAACCCGGCCTTGCATTTCGGTGTGCCACAGCTTGGCCGCCGAGGCCTCTGCCGCAGTCAATTTTCCCTCCAGCAGCCGCTTCAGCCCCCAATCGATATGCGCCCAACCCACCTGCAACTCGGTTTTCAATGATGCCAGCGTGAACCGCGTATTCTGGAAATCGAACACCGTCTTGCCAAACGCCTTGCGGTCCTTGGTGAACTTCACCGCCTCGTCGAACGCCCGCTGCGCCCCGGCCTGCGCCGAGATCGCAATGCCCAGCCGTTCCTGCGGCAACTGGCTCATCAGATAGATGAAGCCCTTGTTCTCCTCGCCCAGGCAATTGGTGATCGGCACCCGCACATCATTGAAGAACAATTCCGACGTATCGGCGCTGTTTTGCCCGATCTTGTCGAGGTTGCGCCCGCGCGAAAACCCTTCGCGCTCCTGCTCGACCAGAATCAGCGACGTCCCCTTCGCCCCCTTGTCGGGATCGGTCTTGGCCACAACGATGATCAGCCCGGCATTCTGGCCATTGGTGATATAGGTCTTCGACCCCGAAATCACATAATGGTTGCCATCGCGCTTCGCCGTGGTCCGCACCCCCTGCAGGTCGGAACCCGCCCCCGGCTCGGTCATCGCGATTGCAGTGATCAACTCGCCCGAAATCATCTGCGGCAGATATTTGGCCTTCTGCTCTTCCGACCCATAGGCAACGATATAGTCTGCAACGATATCGGATTGCAGCGTGATCCCCGCCGAAGACCCGGCATAGGC
>JANPEP010000170.1:0-15949 GCA_031422995.1 Polymorphobacter sp.
GGTACGGTAAGCATCGCCGGCTGGAGTGTCGAAGTTGGAGCGCCCGCCTGAGGCGAGGCAGCGAACCAACGACGCCAGATGCTGGCGGAACCGAACAGGGAAGGGATGAAGCGTGGCGATCTTCTTGAAGGATTCGGGGGCGACGATCGATTATGCGGTCGATTGGTCGGCAGGCTATCTGGCGGGGCAGACGATAACGGCATCGGCGTGGGCGGTGACACCGGCGGGTGTTGTTGTCGAAGCGAGCGTGATCGAGGCCGGGAAGACCGTGGCCACGCTTTCCGGTGGAAAGCCGGGGCTGCTGTACCAAATTGCCAATCGGGTGACATTTTCAGATGGCCGCACCGACGAGCGGATGTTGGTGTTGCGCGTGGAGGACCGGTGATGGGTGCGGTAGCGGTGGCGACCGAACGCGGCGTGATGGCGGTGAGCCTGGCCGAGTGCAAGGCGAGTTTGCGGCTGGAACGTGATGACGAGGATGCCTTGATTGCCGGGTTCGTACGGACGGCGATGGCGCTGTGCGAAGCCTTTACCGGGCAATGGTTGATTGCGCGTGAGGGCGAGCAGCGGTTGGCGCAGGAGGCGTGCTGGCAGCGGATTGCGGTGTTGCCGGTGGTGGCGATCAGCAGTGTGACCGGCAGCGTTGGGCCGGTGGTTACGGGTGATTACGAGACCGACATCGACCTTTCGGGAACGGGTTGGGTGCGGTTGACGAATCCCGATGCCGTGGCGCGGCCGGTGGTGCGGTTTCGCAGCGGCCTGGCGGAGGATTGGAACGGGATTCCGGAGCCGTTGCGGCAGGGGATCGTGCGGTTGGTGGTGCATTTGTTCAGCCACCGGGATGCAGCAGATGCAGGACCGCCCCCGGCAGCGGTGGCGGCGATGTGGCGGCCTTGGCGGCGGATGCGCCTGGGGTGAGGGGCCGCAGGATGCGCCTGGGCTGAAGCGCCGGCGGATGCGGTTGGGGTGAGGCACCGGGGGATGTGTTTCAACTGAACGGCTGCCCCCTCACCCCGCCGCGCTGCGCGCGAGTCGCCCTTTCCCGCGAGGGGAGAGGGGAGAAAAGCACAGGAGATCGGGATGGACGAGCTTTCGGGCGCGCTGAATGAGCGCGTCGCCATCGAGGCGTGGGTGGATTTGCGCGACGATGCGGGTGCTTCGGCGGGCTATTGGCAGGCGCGGGGGGCGGTTTTTGCGGCGGTGGTGCCGGATGGTGGTGCCAGCCTCGGGAGCCGTGTGGAGGGTGAGGCGCGCCGGTCGCGGCGTCGCTGGCGGGTTACGTTGCGGGCGCCGGTTGATGTGCGGCTGACGTCGCGGTTGATCTGGGAGGGCCAGTATCTGGCGGTGCTGGCGGTGGAGCGCGATCCGCGGCGGCCGGAGCGGGTGCTGCTGCGTTGCGAGGAGCGCGTGGCATGAGCGTCGATCTGGTTTTGCGCGGTGCGATGGCGCTGGCCGACGCGGTGGCGCGGCGGGCGGTGCAGGATGCCGGCGAGATGCTGGTGTTGCGGGCGATTGCGGTGGCCGGGGTGGATGCCGAGATGATGGACGGGGTGGTGCGATTGCGGGCGCGGGGGTTGCGGGCGCGGGCGTTTGGCAGCCGCACGCGAATGGCAGACCCGCAAATCGCCGGGCTGGTGACGGGAGACAGCGAATGAGCGCGAGCCTGGCGGTGCAGCGGTTGGTCGTGGCGGCGCTGGCCGGCGTGGCCGGGGTGACGGGGGTGTTCGATGCGCCGCCGGTGGATGCGGCGGCGCCCTATCTGGTGGTGGGGCCGGACCTGGTGAGCGATTGGAGCACCAAGACCGAAGTGGGGCATGAGCACCGGTTTGCGGTTTCGGTATGGGACGCAGGGCCGGGGGCGGCGCGTGTGAAGGGCCTGATGGGGGCGGCGGAGGCGGCGCTGCGTGTCTTGGCGGGGAGCCTGGATGGGCATCTGGTGGTGTCCGTACGGTTTTTGCGGACCTTGGTGCTGACCGATGCCGAGGGGTGGACGCAGGGCATTGTCGAGTTTCGCGTGCGGACGCGGGTGGTTTGAGGCTGCAACCGAGAGGGTGATTTATGGCGATGGAAAAGGGCAGTGCCTTTTTGTTGAAGATTGGTGATGGCGTGGTGCCGCCGGGGTTCACGACGGTGGCGGGGCTGCGCACGACACAGATGGCGGTGAATGCCGAGACGGTTGTGGTGACCAACCAGGGTTCGGGAGGGTGGCGCGAGCTGCTGTCCGGAGCCGGGGTGCGGTCGGTTTCGTTGAGCGGGTCCGGGGTGTTCACCGGGTCGGTGGCCGAGGCGCGGTTGAAGGCCAATGCGCTGTCGGGGGTGATCGATGACTATCGGGTGAGTTTCGAGAGCGGCGAGACGGTGACGGGGCGGTTCCTGATCACGCGGCTGGATTATGCCGGGGATTTCAATGGCGAGCGGACTTATACGCTGGCCTTGGAAAGCTCGGGCGCTGTGGTGGCGGCGTGATGACGCCCAACGCGGCGCGGGGTGAGGCGGCGGTGGTTGTCGGCGGCGAGACGTTGCGGTTGCGGCCGAGTTTTGCGGCGCTGGTAGCGGCGGAGGCCGAGCTGGGGTCGTTGTTTGCGCTGGTCGAGCGGGCGGCGGCGGGTGGGCTGACGTTGGGCGAGCTGGCGGGGTTGTTCTGGCATTGCCTGGACGGGGTGCCGGAGGGGCTGACGCGCGCCGGGTTTTCGGAAGGGCTGGTGGCGGCGGGGCTGGCTTCGGTGACGCCGGCGTTGCGGGTGTTGCTGGGCCAGGTGCTGGCCGGGCGGTGACGTTCGCTCTCGCGGCGAAGCGGGCTGTGCGGGTGGCGGCGGCGTTGCTGGGGTGGCGACCCGATGAGTTCTGGGCGGCGACGCCGGAGGATCTGCGCAATGCGTTGGGGCTGGATGACGCCGGCGAGGCGGGGCCGGCGGATGGCGCGATGCTGGGGCGATTGATGGAGGCATTTCCCGATGACCGGTGATGAGACGGACCTTGATACGCTGGTGATCCGCGTGCGTGCCGATACCAGCGGTTTCATGGCGGGGGTGGGCGATATCCGGCGCGAGCTGGATGGGCCGTTGGCGCAGGGCGTGGAGCGGGCAGGGGGCAGCATCGAGCGGGCGCTGGCGCGGGCGGCGGTGACCGGCAAGTTCGGATTTGAGGATTTGCGGCGGGTGGCGTTGACGGCGCTGGCGGATATTGCCGCCAGCGCGGTGCGGACGGATTTGGGGGCGTTGTTTGGTGGCGGCGGCGGCGGCGTGCTGGGGTCGCTGGCTGGGGTGGTGAGCGGGTTGTTCGGGGCGCCGGGGCGGGCCACCGGCGGCCCGGTGAGCGGCGGGCGGCCGTATATGGTGGGTGAGCGCGGGCCGGAATTGTTCGTGCCTGCGGGTGCCGGGCGGATCGAGGCGAATGGGCGTGGGGCGCGTGGCGCGGTGAGCGTGACGGTGAATGTGGCGGCGCCGCGCGAGGCAACCCCGGCGTTGATGGCGCAGACCGGGAACCAGGTGGCGCGGGCGGTGCGCCAGGCGCTGGCGAGGGCGGACGCATGATGAAGCATTGGTTGGCGAAGGCCGAGGACCGGCAGCGCACGCGGTGGGTGAAGCGGTTCGACCCGCGGTATTGGATGGTGGATTTTCCGCGGCCGATGATGGCGGCGGTGACGACGGTTGGCGCCGATGGGTTGGCGGTGGATGTCGAATTTTTGCGGCGCAATGATTTGGCGGGGCTGATCTGGGAGTCGGTCGACCGGTGGAGCCATCCGTTGCTGGGGTTGGAGACGGCGCGGGATTATCGCGGGACGGTGCTCTCGTTCCGGTGGCAGGCGAGTGGGGATGTTGTGCCGCTGGATGGTGTGAACGGCGCGGTGCTGACCATCGAGGGGCGGGACGCAGCTGGGGTGATGCGCAACTGGTATGTGCGGTTGTGGAACTATGCGGTGGGTGCGCCGGATGACGCGGTGGTGACGCTGGATTTCGATGCGTTGGCGGGCGGGTTTTTGCTGCCGGGCGAGGCGGATGCGGTGTGGGCGGGGGACATCGACCGGATGTTCATCTCGCTGGTGCCGCCGGGGCATGACGGGAGCGATGCGCCCTTGGCGGTGAAGGCGCGTGGGCGGGTGGTGTTGAGTGCGGTTCGCTGTGACGGGCCGGGATCGATGGTGCTGGCGGGGGATCCGTTCGTGCCGCCGCACGAGCTGCGGATGTGTGGGGGGTATGACGATAGTTATAACCAGACGCCGGAGCGGTTGATCGAGGCTATGTTTGCCCTGGGGTATCGCGAGGCGTTGGTGCATTATGTAGGGATGAGCCATTTCCCCGGGCTGGTGTGGGATGGCACGCGCTATGTCGTTGATGCGGCGGTGCCGGTTTGTGGGCCGGCGCTGGCCTGGCATTCGGATTTTCTGAGGCGGGCGGCGGCGTTGGGGTTTGCGCCGGTGCTGTCGCTGTCGTTCGAGTTGCTGGATCAACATTGCCCGGGGGCCTGGGCGCAGCGGACGGCGGAAGGAGCGCGGGCGGCGACGGGGTATGTGCCGCCGTCGTCATTGCTGTCGCCGGCGAATGTGGCGGCGATGGCGTGGCTGCGCGGCGTGGCGGTGGCGTTTGTTGGGCTGGCGGTGGCGGCCGGGGTGGCGCCGCGGTTCCAGATCGGTGAGCCTTGGTGGTGGGTGGGGCCGGATTGGAAGCCGTGCCTGTATGATGCGGCGACGGTGGCATTGTATTTGAGCGAGACGGGGCTAGTGGCGCCGGCGATCGGCGATATTCGGGTAGTGGCGACGGCGGCCGAGCGCGACTGGCTGGATTGGTGTGGCGGGTTGCTGGGGCGGGCGACGCTGGCACTGCGCGATGCGGTGGTTTCTGCGGAGCCAGATTCGCAGACACTGTTGTTGTTTTATGCGCCGCAGGTGTTGAACGGGGCGGCGCCGGAGTTGATCCGGGCCAATCTGCCGCTGGCATGGGCGTATCCGGCCTTCGATGTGTTGCAGCTGGAGGATTATGATTTCGTCACGCTGGGCGATGTGGGCGGGCAGGCGCGGGCGCGGGCGGCGATTGGCGAGCGGCTGGGGTATCCGCTGAACCGGCAGCATTATTTTTCGGGGTTTGCGGCGACGGCTGCTGATTGGGTGCCGATTGCCGAGGCGGCGGCGAGGGCGATGCAGCGCGGGGTGGCGGAGACGTTTGTCTGGGCCTGGCCGCAGGTGGCGCGGGATGGGTTCACGGGGTTTCGGATCGATTCAGAGGACGACGGGGAGAATGAGGTGGCGGCGTTTCATGACGTGCGGTTTCCGTTGCAGCTTGGTTATGGCGCGACCGGAGGCCCGGAGTTTTCGACACAGGTGGTGGTGACCGGATCGGGGCACGAGCAACGCAACAGCCAGTGGAGCGATGCGCGGCTGTATTATGATGCGGGTGTGGGAGTACGGTCGGAGGCCGATCTGACGGCGTTGATTGCGTTTTTCCGGGCGCGGCGGGGCCAGGCGCACGGGTTTCGGTTCAGCGATCCGCTCGATCGGTCGTCGGCGGGGGCGGGCGCCGAGGTAACGGCCACTGACCAGCTGCTGGGGGTGGGCGATGGCGGCGCGACGCGGTTCGCATTGGTGAAGCATTATGGCTGGCCGGATGATGCCCAGACGCGGCGCATTACCCGGCCGGTGGCAGGAAGTGTGCGTGTTGCAGTGGCGGGTGTGGCGCGCAGCAGCGGCTGGACCCTGGGCGAAGGGGGTCATGTGGATTTTGATGTGCCGCCGGCGGCGGGTGCGGCGGTGACGGCGGGGTTCATGTTCGATGTGCCGGTGCGGTTTGCCGCCGACAGGATCGATGTTTCGATTGCCGGCTGGCAGGCCGGTGAAATGCCTTCGGTGCCATTGGTCGAAGTGCGGGAGGATTGAGGCGATGGCGCAGGCATTGGGTGAGGTGGCGCTGGGCGCTGAACTGACATGGCTGGCGATGTGTTGGCGGGTGGTGCGGCGCGATGGATTGGCGCTGGGCTTTACCACGCATGACCGGCCGCTGGTGATTGCGGGGATGCGTTATGAAAGTGCGCCGGGGATGGCGCCTTCGGCCGTGGTGAGCAGCGACGGGCTGGATATCGATACGATGGATGTTGCCGGCGCCTTGTGTGCCGACGCCATTACCGGGGCCGATCTGGCGGCCGGACGTTATGATGGTGCCGAGGTGCGGTTGTTTCTGGTGGATTGGCGGGCGCCGGACGCGGGAGCACAGGTTCTGGCACAGGGCACGCTGGGCACTGTGGAGAGCGGAACGGGGCCGGATGCCGGTTTTACGGCGACACTGCGGGGGCCGACTGCGGTGTTGGCGGCGACGCGGATCGAGACGTACTCACCCGAGTGTCGCGCCGAGCTGGGTGATTGGCGGTGTCGGGTGGCGATGCGAGGCCGGATATTGCGGCGCAGTATCGGTTTTTCGGACGGCGCGACGATACGGGTGGCAATGGTGGGACCGGCAGAGGCGGACGATTTTGTCGAGGGCCGGATTCGGGTGCTGGTGGGGCCGATGGCTGGGGTGGAGCGCCGCATCATTGCTGCAGATGGCGATTTGCTGGCGCTGGACGAGCCGATGACGGTTGCAATCGGCACGGCGATCGAAATGCGCGAAGGTTGTGACAAACGCTTTGTCACGTGCAGCGGGCGATTTGCCAATGGTCTGAATTTCCGGGGCGAGCCGCATGTTCCTGGCGGCGATGTGCTGACACGTTTTCCGGGGCTTTGAGCAGACAGGAGCTTGTCATGGTGGAGGGCAGTATTGGCGGCGCGGCAGATTCCGCGCCGGACGCGCCGCGTTGGCCGGCGATCGTCGCGGCGGTTCGCGGTTGCGTGGGCACGAGGTTTCGCAGCCAGGGTCGTCGACCGGGGCTGGGACTTGATTGTGTTGGTGTTGTTTTGATTGCGGCGGCGGCGTCCGGGATGGGCGATGTGGCGGTGCCTGCTTATTTTCTGGGCGGCGACAATGCGGCGGATGTCGAGACACTGCTGTTGAAAGCAGGCTGTGCATTGGTGACCGCGCCCGAACTAGGCGATGTGCTGGTCATCGCGCCGGTACCGCGGCAGCGCCACCTTGCCGTGGTGACGCCGGCGGGGGTTGTTCATGCCCATGCGGGCCTGGGCCGGGTTGTCGAGGGGCCGCTTGACCCGGACTGGACCCTTGTTGGCGCGTGGCGCCTGGCGGGAGCGCGTTGAGCCATGGCCACTCTTGTTTTGGGAACTGTTGGCCGGATTTTTGGCGGGCCATTGGGCGGAATTGTCGGAACCGTGCTGGGTGGTGTGGTCGATCGCGGCCTGTTCGGCGGCGGCGGCAAGGCGCGCGAAGTTGGCCGGATGGGCAATCTGGCCGTGCAGAGTTCATCGTATGGTGAACCGATTCCGTTTATTGCCGGGCGGATGCGGGCTGCCGGAAATTTGATCTGGAGCAGCGGCATCAAGGAGACTGCAACGCGCAGTGGCGGAGGCAAGCGCAGCGGCACGGCTACGACGAGCTATGGTTATTCGGCGTCGTTCGCCGTTGGTCTGGCGGCGCGCGAGATTGCGGGCATTTCCCGGATATGGGCCGACGGCAAAGTCATCCGCGATGCCGACGGCGTGTTTTCATCACCCGTCACGATGCGACTGCATACGGGATCCGAAACCCAGCCGGTCGATGCCTTGATTGCCGCGGCAGAAGGCGCCGGCGGCGCGCCAGCGTATCGCGGACTTGCCTATGTGGTGTTCGAAGATCTGCCTTTGGCCGATTATGGCAACCGCATCCCGAACCTGACCTTCGAGATTATTGCTGATCAGGATGAGCACCTGGACGTGGGGCAGGTGATGGCCGCGCTGGGGACGGTGGATCGGCGTTCCCTTGTCGTTCTGGAGGGCAGGTTTCCGACCATGGCAGGGCATTTTTCGGGGCGCAGCGGCAGTATCGCCGATGCAATTGCGCCTTTGCTTGAAATATCTGGAGCTGCCTTTGCCGGCGGTGCCGGGTTGACCGTCAAAGGCGGTGGCGGTGAGCCTGACGTGCTTACCGAGGACGTGTGCGAGGCACGGGCGCCTGGCGACAGTCGCAACCGCGAGCGCCGCAAGCGCGCCGGGATGGAAAGCCTGGCCGGCGCTGTTGAAGTGGCTTTTTATGACGTGAGCCGGGACTATCAGCCCGGCTTGCAGCGCGTGCGGCGCGATGCGGCGAACGGCGTCGATCACCAATCGGTTGCCTGCGCGATGTCGCCGATGCAGGCCAAGAGCCTGGCGGCGGGGATATTGGCGCGACGGCATGCCGGGCGATTGCGGGCGACGGTACGGCTGCCATGGCGTTTTGTGGCGTTGCAGCCCGGCGCCTTGGTTCGATTTGCCGATGACGACATTGTCTGGCGGGTACGAGAGACACGGTTTGAAGGCTTTGTCGTACACCTGGATCTGGAGCGTATCGAAGGGGCGCAGCCGTTGGCGGCAAGCGGCGATGGCGGCCGGGCTCTGCGCTTTGACGATGATCCGGTTGGACCGACACTGCTGCACCTGCTTGACTTGCCGCCGTTGCAGGGCGAAGTTTCTGATATGCCGCGCATGTGGATTGCTGCATCGGGGGCATCGCCAACTTGGCGCCGTGCCGGCGTTGAATTGAGCGGAGACGGCGGCGAAAGCTATGCAACCATCGGAGTTGCAGAGGGCAACACCGCTCAAGGCGTTGCCATTTCGGTGCTGGGTCCGGGCAGTGTCGACGGCTGGGATCGATTTGCCTCGCTTGATGTCGAGATGTCGGGAGAGGCGATGTGGCTTGAAGGCCGGACGCCTGTATCGGTGTTGTCGGGCGCCAATCTGGCACTGGTGGGTGACGAGATTATCCAGTTCGCGCAAGCCGATGCCTTGGGCGCGCAACGGTTTCGACTGTCGCAATTATTGCGCGGACGGCGCGGCACCGAAGCGTCGGCGACGGCGCACACCGTGGGGGAACGGTTCATTTTGCTAGATGTGTCGACAATGCTGCCGTTCGATCCGCCGACAGAAGCGCTTGGCCGAGCGTTTCGGGTGCGGGCGGTCGGGCCGGGTGACACGGGCAGCGTTCCGGTTATCGGCGCTGCGACCGGCCGGGCGCTTATGCCTCTTGCGCCGGCGCACCTGAGGCTGAGGCACGTCGATGGCGCAGTGTGGGCGAATTGGACGCGCCGTAGTCGTGTCGGCTTTGGCTGGGCGGATTTTGTTGATGCGCCACTGGGCGAGGCCTTCGAAGCCTATCGCGTCGAGATCAGGCTCGATGGGCGACTGGCAAGGACAGAGACCGTGAGCGTGCCTGGCTTTGTCTATGGTGCCGCGACACGGATTGCCGATGGCGGCGGCGAAGTTGTGACGATTGCGGTTGCACAATTGAGCGCCGCCGTCGGCCCCGGCGCATGGAGCAGCAGGGCGTTGGTTTTGTGAAAAGGGAGTGCTGCCGTGAACGAATCTGTCAGACACCGGTTGCCGATGCTTGCGGCGGGGCAGGCGCAGAAGGAAGTGACTCACAATGAGGCCGTGATGGCGGTCGATCGATTGTTGCATCCAGCGGTGTTGTCGCGGGGTCTTTCTGTACCTCCGGCGCTCGCGTCGCCGGGCGATTGCTATATCGTCGCCAGCCCGGGCGGCGGTGGGTGGACCGGGTTTGCCGGGCAGCTCGCCAGCCATGACGGTTTTGGCTGGACGTTCACTAACCCGGTTCGTGGCTGCCTTGTGTGGATAGCGGACGAAGCCAGCTTCTCGGTGTTTGACGGGGTGTGGTCGAGCGGCGGCTTTCCGGTGACTGGCTTGCGGATTGGCGGTCGGCAGGTGCTTGGGGCGCCACCGACCAGCATTGCGAATGCCGTCGGGGGAACCATGATCGATGTCGAAGTGCGCGCAATGCTTGGATTTTTGATTTCAGCGCTGCGTGACCAGGGTATCGTTGTTTAATCGGCATTTATGCGCATTATTGTGATGGTTCCCACTCCGACTGTGGCCGCAAGGCAACAAACTGCTGCAATCGCCACTTGCACCTGTCCAACAGGCTGGGTTAGAGCGTTCTGGCAGTTCGAGAGAAACACGGAGTTGAAAGGGGATGACAATGCGTAAATTTGCTGTCGCGTTGGCGCTTGCCACCACCGCGCTTGCTGGCCCGGCCTTGGCACGGGACAAGGCTTGGTATGTTGGCGTCGAAGGTGGTCCGAACCTGATGCAGAATCAGTTGTTCGATATCACGCGCCCGGGTCTTGTGAATGGTAACCCGGTGGTCGTTGAAGACGGTCTTCGTGTCCGTCATGAGATCGGTTATGATGTCGGTGGCAACATCGGTTACGATTTCGGCATGTTCCGCGCTGAATTCGAAGTTGCCTACAAGGATAACAACCTTGACCAGGTGACTGTCGAGCAGAACATTCCTGCCATTCGTCTGTTCCAGACGACGGGCGTGCCGCCGTTGGGCGTCTATACCGACGCTGCCGATGGCAACGCTCGTGTGTTGTCGTTCATGGGCAACGGTCTGTTTGACTTTGGTGGCCAGGATGGCGACGTTGGCGGCTTCATCGGTGGTGGTGCCGGTATCGCGCGCGTTCAGCATCATATCTATCAGATTGCCAAATATGGTCAGGCTTTCAACGACGACAGTGACACCGGGTTCGCCTGGCAGGTTCTGGCCGGCGTTTACAAGCCAATCACCGACCATATCGACATCGGTCTGAAGTATCGCTTCTTCAACGTGCCGAACGTCACTACGTTCACCACGAATGGCCTGGAGACCGAGACACGCTATCGCAGCCACAGCCTGTTGCTGACGTTGGCGTATAACTTCTTTGAGCCAGACGCGCCGCCGCCACCGCCGCCGCCGCCGCCGGCACCATTGCCGCCGTGCCCGCCTGCCGCAGTAACGCCTGGTCCGTTCCTGGTGTTCTTCGATTGGGACAAGTCGCTGATTACGGCTGAAGCTGCCGCGATCCTCGATCGTGCTGCTGAGCAGTATGCTGCCACGGGTCAGACAAGTGTCGTTCTCGCCGGTCACGCCGATACGTCGGGTACTGCCGAATACAACATGCGTCTTTCGCAGCGTCGTGCCGATGCCGTTAAGGCCTATCTGGTCACCAAGGGTGTGCCTGATACCTCGACGACGACGGAGGCCTTTGGTGAAACCCGCCTTCTGGTCGAAACGGCCGATGGTGTTCGCGAGCCGCAGAACCGGCGCGTGGAAATCACCTTCAGCGGTGCTCCTGTCCAGTCGACCGGCCCCTGCACTCCGCAGTAAGCTGGTTCACAAACCAAGAATTGGGGCCGTTCCTTTGGGAGCGGCCCTTTTTCTTTGTCTGTGTAGGTGTAATATCTGACGTCGATACGGCTGCGGCATTCGATGACTGTGCAGGTAACGGGTCGCCGCAGCTGATTGGCCGCTGACGCGATGGGGCGGACCGACAAGTCGAGCCTGTCAGCCTAAGTCATGTCGTCGACAACGACAGTGTCAAAGTTCGGGGTTTGTGATCACGTCGATGATGAGCGGCGTCATCGGGATCACCGCCAATGCCGGTGAAAGCGGCTTCTCGGCGAATGCAGCCCGAATTTCGGGAGAGCGCCGGATGGCTTCTAAACCGAGCTTGTCCTTTGGCGTTGCCAGGACCTCGCGACCCACACGCCCTGCGGCTTCACAAAAGGAATATTGCGCGTCCAGGGTTGAATAGCTGTTGTAGGTGCGCGTCGTGTATTGATCAAAACTGTTGATGGCCTTGGCGCCATCATAGCGTTTGAAGTGCGCAACGAGTGTCGCTTGTGCGCGGCTGAGTTCCTCCGAATGGTGCTTCAACATCGCATTATAGGTTCGGACCGTCGCCAGAAATGGCGAGTATTGACACTGGAGCGCAGCGACGTTCAGCGCGGCGCGAATATTCCACACAGCGTTGGCTTCGGCTTCAGCAGGTGTCGTCGGCCGCAAAACAACGGCCTTTGGCACCATGAAACCGCCGGGATTCGGCGGAGTGGCGATCGGAGCACTTTCCATTGGCATCGCAATGACAGGTTTTGTTGCCTTGATGGGCTTCTTGGCCGTTGCGGCGTTGGCGTGATTGCAGGCGCAGACAGCGACAATGGCTGCGAACGACAACGACAAACGACTTTGAACCACAGGTTCTCCCCTCAACACAGGATATGACGACCGGGCATAGCCTCGCCATGCCCGGACCGCCAGTGTGCAGCGCCGCGAAAGCGGCCGCTGGCTATCAGCCGAGGATGCTGCCGAGCTGCAGGGCAACGGACATGTCGCCGTCAATCTTCAACTTGCCCATCATGAACGCCATCTGGGCATTCTGCTTGCCGTTGGCGATGTCCATGAAATCGGCCATCGAGACCTTGACGGTGCAATCGACAGGTTCATCAGCATTGTCGACTACCGCCGGCGAAACTTTGTCGTCGATGTGAACAAGGCCGTCGCTGCCGAAATCGAACTTTACCGATTTCTTGAAATTCCCGCCGGCACCGATGCGGTTTTTCATCTGTTCCGTGATTGCTTCCAGGCTCATTGATTCTTCCTTCCCCAAAAAAAGGGCCGCCTTGCGGCGACCCTTTCCTAACCGTTGAAACGACGATGTCGAGCTTACTTCTTCTCGGTCGTGGTTTCCGTGGTGGTGGTCACAGCAGCATCAGCAGCCGGGGCCATCGCATCAGCAGCGCCAGCTGCCGGCGCGGTCGCCATTGCATCGGCGGTGGCGGCGTCAGCAGCAGGAGCGGCCATCGCATCAGCAGCCGGAGCGGCCATGGCATCAGCCGGAGCAGCTTCGGTCGTGGTGGTGGTGGTTTCCGTGGTGGTTTCCGCAGCCTTTTCGCCGCAAGCGACGACGAGGAGGGCGGCGCCAGCTATCAGCGTGGCGGTCTTCAGCTTCGAAACGATGTCAGCCATGATAAACTCCTTTGTGGTTGAATCCTGGACCCAGGACGAGTTGGGTCGGTTCAGCCCTTATCCCCCAACCGAGGTAGACATTAGCAGAAATTGCCGCGCCCTCAAGCGTCTTCATTACAGGCTGGTTATATCGGTCGCAATTGATGCAGCCGGGCCACCAATCGACGCCAGCATGGCCGGCAGATGTGTCTTGAGGGACCGGTCCATCGTCGTCATGTCGTGTCCGCGGCCCAGGGCTGCGATGCTGGTAACCGGCTCTGGCAGACCGCAGGGCACAATGCCGCCGAAATGCGCCAGGTCGGGCGACACATTAATTGCCAACCCGTGGTAACTCACCCAGCGACGGACCCTGACGCCGATAGCCGCAATTTTTGCCGATCCGGCAGGCGTTTCAACCCAAACGCCGACCTTGCCGTCGATAATCCGTCCGTCGACGCCAGAATCCTGTAAAGATGCGATAATCCAACCCTCCAGTGCCGCAACATAACGCCTGATGTCACGACCTCTGCGGTCCAGATCGAGCAGGACATAGACCACTCGCTGCCCCGGCCCGTGATAGGTGTATTTTCCACCTCGCCCCGTCGTGAACACCGGAAAGCGATCTGGCATCAAAAGTTCAGAAGGGTCCGCGCTCGTCCCCGCCGTGTAAAGTGCTGGATGCTCGACCAGCCAGACAAGCTCAGGGGCCAACCGCTTGTGAATGGCCTCCACCCTTGCTTCCATGGCGGCAATCGCATCGAGATAGAGCAGCAGCCCCGGTTCGACGCGCCATTCCGGCATCGGCTCCATCACAGTGCCGAAACGAACGCCCTGAGATCGGCGAGAAACAGCTCCGGCTCCTCCAGGCTGGCAAAATGCCCGCCACGCGGCATGTCGGTCCAATGCACGACATTATAACCACGCTCGACTATTGATCGCGGTGGGAACGCCAGCAAGTCCTTTGGGAACGCCGCCACGCCCGTCGGCTTTTCGATCCGTCTGCCAGCCGGGATGGAGAAGCCGCCTTCGATGAACATGCCGCGGTATATCCATGTCGCGGTCAGGAAGCTGCGCGTTGTCAGATAGATCATGATGTTGGTCAGCATTGTATCAAAGCCATAGGGCGGATCGGTCATACCACCGGCGGTGTCTGACCAGCCGACGAACTTTTCCGAAAACCAGGCCGCCACGCCCATTGGTGAATCCATCATGGCAAACCCTAGGCTTTGCGGCTTGGTGCCCTGCAGCTGGAGATAGGCGGTTTCCGTCTCACGCGTCACAACCGCCTTTTGCATCCATGCCATGTCCTCAGGTGTTTCGGGATGCATGTCGGCCGGCCGCAGCCCAAATCCGTTCAAATGAATCGCCACTGCTCGGTTGCTGTCCAGCCCGATCCAGCCGCCGATGACACAGCCCCAATCGCCGCCCTGATAGACATAATGTTCATAGCCCAGCCGGCCCATCAGCGTATCGTAAAGGCCCGCGACGGCGCGCGGCCCCAGCGGGTTTTTCGGCCTGTCCGACCAAGCGTAACCCGGCAAAGACGGTGCCACAACGTGAAACGCTGGCTGCGAGGCATCCTCGGGCTCGGCCATCCGTTCGATGATGGCGTCAAATTCCAGGATTGATCCGGGCCAGCCATGAGCGATCAACAACGGTCGTGCATCAGCGCGCGATGATCGCCTGTGAATCGCGTGCAAATGATAGCCTGCGTCCACATCGACTCGCACTTGCGGATGCCGGTTCAGCCGCGCCACCGCCGCTGGCCAATCAAAACTGTCCAGCCAATGGCGCCGCAACCGTTCCATATAGTCGCGATTGGCGCCATGCGCCCAACCCGCTGCCTCTGGTTCCTCGAAAAACCGAAAGCTTTCGACGCGATCCCGTATCCATGCCGTTTCGGCGGCATTTACGGGGATTTCAAAGGGCGTGACGCTCATGCTGCGATCCCCAATTGGCGTTCGAGCTTGCGGCGTTGCGCAATGAGATCAAAGGCCTTTTCGGCGACCATGATCGTCGGTGCGTTGGTGTTGCCCGATACCAGATATGGCATCACCGAAGCATCGACAACGCGCAGCCCCTCTACGCCGTTGACACGCAAATGGCCATCAACGACCGCCGCATCGTCAACGCCCATCCGGCAGGTG
Organism: Polymorphobacter sp.; assembly: GCA_031422995.1. Lineage (GTDB taxonomy): Bacteria > Pseudomonadota > Alphaproteobacteria > Sphingomonadales > Sphingomonadaceae > Sandarakinorhabdus. The sequence goes on from JANPEP010000170.1 coordinate 14,981, forward strand.
CCGACCGGGTGATAGATGGTTTCCCCCCATTCCCGCATCGCGGCAATCGTCGCATCGCGGCCCTGAACCGCTTCGCCCGGCCAGGTCTCGCGCTCGCGATAGGCATCAAACGCCGGCTGGCGGCCAATCTCGCGCGCCATGCAGACGCCGCGATACAGCGTTTCAACATCTTCTGGCGCTGTCAGATATCGCGGATCAATCGCCGGATGCGCCAAAGCATCGGGGGAGGCGAGACGCACCGTGCCACGGCTTTCCGGGCGCAACTGGCAGATGTGCATCTGGTACCCGTGGCTGGCGTTCATCGTTCCACGGCCATGCGGCGCGCCGCGATACGGCATGAAATGGATCTGCAGATCGGGCGCCGCCAGCCCTTCGCGGCTGGAAAGGAACGCCCCCGTTGGCGTCGGCATATGGGCGCCGTTGCCGGACTTGGCGAACACCCATTGGCCCAGTGCCTTGATCTTGTTGAAAAACTTTGAATTGGCGTTCAGTGTTATTGGCTGTGAGCAATCATATTGCACGATCATGTCGAGGTGGTCCTGCAAATTGCCGCCCACATCGCTGGCATCATGCACCACCGGCACGCCCATTTCCCGCAAATGCGCGCCCGGTCCGATTCCAGACAGCATCAGCAACTGCGGTGAGTTCACCGCTCCGCCGCATAATATGACTTCGCGCGCCTGTGCTGTCTCGGTCCGTCCGTCGCGCCGATAGGCGATGCCGGATGCACGCCGTCCTTCGAACGTCACCCGCTCGACCTGGACATTGTCGCGAATCTCCAAATTGGCCCGCGCCTTCACGTTGGGTGTCAGATAGGCTTTGGCCGCGGAAAACCGGCTGCCATCCTTGATCGTTGCGTCGTAAAATCCGGCACCTTCGAATTGTGGTCCGTTGAAGTCCTCGGTGCGCCTGTATCCCGCCTGCACAGCCGCCCGCAAAAACACGTCATTGAGCACATGGGGCAGGGCG
>JANPEP010000171.1:0-3894 GCA_031422995.1 Polymorphobacter sp.
CGGCCGATGCGGTTGACCGTCAACCGCGTCTGGCCGCCCGCCACTGCAATCGCACTCACCCGCGACACGATCGAGCCATTGTCCCGCGACCATTTGAACTTCGCCACACCCAGCGCGCCGCCCGTTTGCACCTCCACCCGGTACAGCCGGTTCTCGATGCCGCGATACCCGGCATTGGGCGGCAATATGCACGGATCATCCGGCGCCGGCGGCGCATTCGCCGATGTTGTCAACCGCCCCGCCGAGGCCGGGAACAGCGCGTTCAAATCCACCCCGCAATCGGTCAGGCCCGGCTGCTCATGGCGCTTGACCTGCCATACCTGCTGGATGCGCGTCGTCGTATCGATGCCGCCCAGCGCCACATCCAGCAACGCCGGCATCTCGGCCCAGGTCACCTCGCGTTCCCACAGGTCAAGGTAGACGATGGTGTCGATGGCGGGGTTCAGCGGCGGCGGCACCGGCAAAAACGGCTGCGTCAGATAGGTGACGCCCTCGCCCTCGAAAATCTCCGCCAGCCGCCCATCGACATAGATCCGCCCCGGCTCCAGCGACAGGTTCCCGCCCGGCAACACCCCCACCAGAAACGCGTTCGGCGTCGTCACCGCCGGCACCCAGGCGGCACTGCGCACATCCATCGTCAGCAATCGCGTCCGCTCGCGCTGCAAATCCGCCTGCTCGTTCCAGTCGGAATCGAGCTGCACCCGCCCCTGCTGCATATCGACAGCCACAAACCGCCGCCGGGGCTCGAAGGTGAAACGCGTATAGTCGCCAGACATGACGCTACTCCCTAATTGACCGGGATAACCGCCGCCGAAAGGCCGAACGGCAGATATTCCTCAAGTCGCAGCTGCAAATTCGCCAGCCGCTGCGGCTGCTTCAAATGGCACCACACCCCCATGTCGGCGCCGTCCTCGCTCCCCGTCGCAATCTCGTCCGCCACCCGCGCCGACAATTGCAGATACGCCGGCTGGCCATAGGCTTCGGACACATATTCCGGCTGCACCCTGAGCGTGATCTGCGCCCGCAGCACCGCCAGCTGCGCCGCCGTCAACGGCCCCGCCGCCGCAATCGCCCGCCGAACCGCCAGGTCGGGCTGGCACCGATAGCGCCGCGGCGTCACCGATGCCTCGCTGACCCAGCTGAACCGCAAGCACCCGACCTGCCGGCGCAGCACCGTCACCGTCCCGTCGAAAATGCTGTCACTACCCAGATCGATCTGCCGCAACCGCACCGGCCCCCGCACCGTGCTCCGCTCGATCCGCGCCGCCGGGCCGAACGCCGTCGCCGCCACCCCTGCCAGCGCCGGCGTGCCCACCCCATCGACAACACAATCGAGCAGCACCAGCCCCCGCGCATGATCGGGCAACCGCAACGGCCCCAGCACCGAAAATGCCGCCTCCACCCGCAATTCGGCATTGGCGAGGCTGCCATCGGCCTTCACCATCGCCGCCACCACGCTCGGCAGCGGCGCCGGCAACGGCCCCACCGGATCGGGCACCGCAATGCTCACCCCCGGCACCAGCGTCGTATGGATCAATCGCAACGCCCCCAGCGAACCGGTAATCTCGATCCGCCCCTCCACCAACAACCCACCCAGAGTCACGCCGGCGGTGTCATGATTCCCCGAAATCACCAGTGGCCGCGGCAACCGCAAATGCGGCCGCGCGCCATCCGCCGCCTCGATGGCAATGAACCGCCCATCGAACGGCTCGATGGCAATCGCATCCTCATATGTCCGGTTGTCGCGCACCCGCACGATGCAATCCGGCCGCCCGCGCACCACCCATTCGACCAGAGCCGCGGCAATGCTGCCAAACGTATTTGGCGCGGGCGATGCGTCAACCAGCAAAATCACCGTCCCCACCGGCGGCGACAGCAACCAGGCCCGCCGCCGATACGGCCCACCCCCCAGATCCCCCGGGAACCCCCCGTGATACCAGACCGTCACCCCGCCCACCGCCGCCGCAGCCGCCGCCACCGGCCCCAGCGCAATCCGCCCAGTCTCCACGTCGATCCCGACAATATCGCCCGCCGGCTGGCCCCAATTCGCCAGGTTACGACAGCGGATGCGCGCCAGCGGCACCGGCGCCACGCCAATGAACACCATCATCGCCCGCCCCTCCGCCAGCACGAGCCCTGCAAACGGATCGATAATCCCGTAATATTCCGAAAAATCCGGCACCGGCACCAGCGGCGGATCCGCACTGTCGAACGCCGCCTTCAAATCCGCAAAGATCGTCGCGTGCGAAATCGCCTGCGGCACATGCTTGCGCTCCGTCAGCCCCGTCTCGTCATCCTCGCGCCGCTGCGCCGAAAACACCGGCGCATCCTGTCCCAAGGGACTGAATCGCCACCGAAAATCTCCCGGACCCCCGGCCCGCCGCGCATTCACCCGCTCCAGCCGATGCGCCTTCAACCGCCACAGGAAAAACCCGATCTTCTTGATCCCGTACCAGCCTTCATCCGTCGCAATCGCCCGCACATCCACCGTCCGGCACGCCACATCAAACGCCCCGCCCAACCGATCCAGCGGCTCCACCGCCCGCACATCCGGTGCCTGCAACGCCTGCAACCGCACATGATTCCTCAGCCATTGATTCCATTGCAACCGCTGGAAAAACTCCACCGCATGCGCCGGCCACCCGGTCACATCGCGCGCCAATTCCTCCAGCATCGGCAGCGTGCCCTTGCGCCGCCGGTAATAGATCGTCTTGGCAACATCCGCCCGATTTCCCAATCCAATCAACGGCCTCAGCGACGGCCCCTGCAAATCGCTGAAAATCTCCGCCGCACTGTCGCCGCCCTTCACCCGGCTTTCATCGAACAGCGGCGTCGTCCCCACCAGGTCGCCGATATACGGGATCACCCAGGGCTCGCACGTCTCGACAAAGGCATCATTGGCCAATTGCGTGATGTCGGCATCCACCGCATCGGCCTGCGCCTCGATCACCGCCAGCAACGCCTGCAACGGCCCCGGCGGTGCATCCGCCCCCACCCGGTCGGGTGCATCCTGCTCGCGCAGCCACGCCGGCAACAGGCTCCACAGCCGGTCGCGCTCCCGGGTGGAATAGGCGGTCACAGCGCGTCCACCACGGTCAACACCACATCCGCCCCCGGCGCCGCCAGATACGCCTGCTCCGCCGGCAGCACCCGCGTCTCGGGGTCCAGCAACAACCCCGCCACCACCAACGGATCGAGCATCCCCGCCGCCGGCCGCGGCCGCGCATCGAACAGCCTGATATGAGCCTGCACCACCGCTGCCGTCGCCCCGCGCCGCGCCAGCTGCGCCGCCGTCCAGCCACCAAAGCCCTTGATATGGAACCGGTCCACATCCACCGCGACCACGCCCCGCACCGCCTGCATCGCCGCCACCAGCTGGCTCAAATGCAACGCCCGCCCCATCGGCTGCACCTCGAATGCAAAGAATGCCATCACCGCCGCCAGCACCGCCTCGCCCACGCTATCTGCCTCAAACGCAGGGTCGTGCATCACCCGCGCCGTCACCACGATCGGCACCCGCCACAAGTTTCCCAACAACAACAGATGATTGGGATCCCGCGCACTGCCCAGCGCGCCATGCAAACGCACCATCGCCTCCGCCGACAATCGCTGCCCCCCGGCCCCCGCCACCGTCAACTGGATCGCCTGCTCCAGCCCCACCCAGGCCCATGTCGCGCGCGCCGCAAAGGCAATCCCCGTCTGCCGCGCCACATCCTCGAAATCCATCAACGCACTCGCTCGCCCGAACGTCCGCACCGTCGCCGGCGCCGCCGTCCGCGCCGTCACCAAAGTCTCGGGGTCGATCCCGCCATCGCTCGAGCTGGGGTTGCTCACCGCCCGCACCCCCACCGGCCGCTCCAGCAGCGTCGTCAACTGCCCACCCCGCATCCGCCC
>JANPEP010000172.1:0-2810 GCA_031422995.1 Polymorphobacter sp.
CCCGGCTGAGGGTGTTTCTTCCTTCCACGCCCACCCCATCCCATTCCCCCTTGCGCCAACAAAGTTGTCCGGACAAACTGCCCCCGTGCAACCTCCCTTCGATTCCCCCGGCCGCATCAAATGCGGCACCATCACCACGCCGACGTTCGACGCGTCCCTCGCCGATTACACCAACCTACTTTGCCTCACCGTCACCGAATCCACCCTCATCCCCCCGGACCTCGCCGCCGCCTGGGGCACACCCGCCACCGCCGGCAAACGCGCCGCCCTGCTCACTGCCGCCAACGGCCAGCCCGGCTTCCTCCGCCTCATCGAATCCACCCCGGTCCCAGACTACACGCCGCTGCGAACCCACGGCTGGGCCGCCTTCGAACACACCGTCGCCGATTGCTTCGCCCTCCACAAATCCATGCACGGCAGCGCCTTCACCGTCATCGGCGAACCCAAACTCGTTCCCGGTTTCGACAATTTCATCCCGTTCCAGGTGACGGGCCGCGCCGGCGAAACCCTTTATCTCAACCAGGTGCTCAAACCCTCGATGGCTGGCCTCGACCTGCCCACCACCACCGCCACCGTCGACCATATGTTCATCGCCATCCTCGCCGCACCGGATCGCGAGGCGGCGATGGCCTTCCATCACGATGCCCTCGGCTTCGAAATCGGCGAAACCTGGTCAATCCCCTACAGCGTCATCAACACCAGCTTCGGCCTCGATCCCGCTACCATCACCGACATGACGATGACCCAGACCGGCCGGATGCCGGCCAGCGAAATCGACCAATATCCCGCTGCCGCCACGCCGCGCCCCATCGCGCCGGGCGAACTCCCCCCCGGCAACGCGATGGTCAGCTTCATCTGCACCAGCCTCGACACCATCGCCGCCCCTTTCCTCGCCCCACCTACCCGACGCTACGGCCCACTTTACGCCGGCAGGCGAACAGCCTGTGTGCGCGGCACCGCCGGCGAGCTGATCGAGCTTATCGAGGCCCAATGACCACCACCCGCCACTTCGTCGATGTGACCAACCCCGATGGCAGCAAGCGCCGCGTCCACTACCGCCGCGCCGGCTTCGGTCCGCCGCTGGTCCTCATCCATCAAAGCCCGCGCTCCAGCGCCGAATACGAACCGCTGATGGCGCATTGGGCGAAGGATTTCACCTGCCTCGCCCCCGATACCCCGGGCTTCGGGGAATCCGCCCCGCTCCCCATGGCCACCCCCCACGTCAACGACTATGCCGATGCTGTCCTCGCCTTCATGGACGCTCTCGGCCTCGACACCGCCGGCGCCTATGGCACCCACAGCGGCGCCATCACCCTCATCACCGCCGCCAAACGCGCCCGCCACCGCTTCGCCGCCATCGCCGCCAATGGCTATGCCGTCTGGACCGACGCCGAACGCCGCGATTTTGGCGCCAACTACACGCCGGCCTTCGTGCCCTTGCCCTACGGCGAACACCTCACCTGGGCCTGGCACCGCATCCGCGAGCAAAGCTGGTTTTTCCCCTGGTATGCTGCGGACGATGCCCATCGCCTGCCGATGGCGCACGACAACGCCGGTACAAATCACGCCATGGTCATGGACGTGCTGGCGGCGGGCAGCAGCTATGCCCATGGCTATGCCGCGATGCTTCAGGCGCCGCGCGACCTGCCTGAACCCGGCGCCCCCACACCCCCCGTCTTTATCTCTGGCCGCAACGGCGATCCACTTCAGTCGCACATCGACCGCCTCGGCACCCTCCCGCCCAATTGGCAGGCGCAAAAACTCACCACTGAATCAGAAGTCGAAGCCGCCTCGCGCGACTGGTTGCTGGCCAACCCCGCCACCGCCATGCCGATGCCGCGCGCCCCCGATGATCAGGGCTATGTCAATGTCTCGGGCTTCGGCCAACTCCACTGGCTCGGCGATCGCGCTTCAGGCGCATTGCTCCTCCACGCTCCGGGGAGCGCAGCTGAAATGGTCGCCAGCCCGGGCGTACTGGCCCTCGATCTCCCAGGCCACGGGTTGAGCGACGCCTTCGCCGAACCCCCCACCCTTGATGCCATCATCGATGTGGTGGCCCGCGGCCTCGATTCGCTGCTCACTGCCGATCTCACCGAAATCACCGGATTGGGCCTGTCGTCGCGCCTCGCATCGGTGCTCACCGCCCGCCTCGGCCTGCCTGCTTCCGCCGCCACCCCCGCAACATCCCGGCCAGACCCCGCCCAATGGCCCGATTTCACCCCGGACAATGCCGGCAGCCACCTCACCAGGGCCTGGGCCATGGCCCGCGCGGAGGTCGCTTTCACGCCATGGAATGCGCCGTGTGCTGCCAACGCCCGCGCTTTCGATCCGGCAGACTACGCCCCCCAGCGACTCCACCGCCGCACACTGGCCGCGCTCCGCGCCCGCCATGTCCCTCAACTCATTGCACTATTGGAAGATTGAACTATGGGTATCCGCGAAGACATGCCGCTCCTCGCCCGCCACGAAGGCGTCTGGGATGGCAGTTACAAATACTACAACGCCGCCGGAACCCTTGTCGACGAACACAAATCCCGGCTTTTCTGCCGTTTCAGCGAAGATACAAAATATCCATACCATCAAACCAACTATTACACCTGGGCCGATGGCCGTCAGGACATTCGCGACTTCCCGGCGGAATATCGCGACAAGCGCATCTGGTGGAACAACGACCTCATCATCGGATCGGCATGGGAAGTCAGCGAAGACCATGAAAACCGCGCCATGATGCTGTACTGGCAACGCACCGGCGACCCGTCACTCTATCTCTATGAAATGATTCAGATTTCCGCCGATGGCCAGAACCGCTG
>JANPEP010000173.1:0-14339 GCA_031422995.1 Polymorphobacter sp.
TCCAGCACAGCCAGCGTGCGCCCCGGCATCCGCCGCATGTCGGTCCCGATGGCCTTCTGGATGTTGTAGCTTGCCACCAATATTGACAAAAACAACCCTTTTGGTTATCATGGCCGAGCCGTCCGCTCTTAGACATCGCCATAGCCCCAGCGCATCCCAAAAGCGACACTGACGCGAAAAACGCTGGAAATGTGTGACCTTTGTCAACTTCCAGCTTCGACCACCCCCGCAATCACCTCCCGCTTGCATAGCGCGCAAAAGGTCAGTATTGTTGACCTACTTCGCACCTGCAACAGGAATTCAGATGGTCGCCGGCCTGCCGCCCGTTTCGCTCGAAGACAAATACCGCTTCACCGAAGGCCGGGTGTTCATGAGCGGGGTGCAGGCCCTCGTCCGCCTCCCCCTCGTCCAGCAGGCCCGCGACAAGGCCGCCGGCCTCAACACCGGCGGCTTCATTTCCGGCTACCGCGGCTCGCCGCTCGGCACCTACGATCAGGAATTGTGGCGCGCAAAAAAGATGTTGGGCGAACGCAACATCGTCTTCGTCCCCGGCGTCAATGAAGAACTCGGCGCCACTGCCGTCTGGGGTTCACAGCATGTCGGCATGCGGCCCGGCGCCACCGTCGATGGCGTGTTCGGTATCTGGTACGGCAAGGGCCCAGGCCTCGATCGCGCCATGGACGTCCTCAAGCACGCCAACGCCGCCGGCACCTCCCCCCATGGCGGTGTCCTCGCCATCGTCGGCGACGATCACGGTGCAAAATCAAGCACGTTGCCCCACCAGTCCGACCACAATTTCCAGGCCGCCTTCGTACCCTTCCTCGCTCCCTCAAGCGTCCACGAATTCGTCGAATATGGCCTGCTCGGCATCGCCATGAGCCGCTTCGCCGGCACCTGGGTCGGCTTCAAGGCCACCGCCGACACCGTCGAAACCAGCGCCACAATCGATCTTGCCAACGAACAACGCTCGATCATCATTCCGGATTTCGATTTCCCCGAAGGCGGCATCCATATCCGCGGCGGCGATATCTGGCGCGAAGAAGACACCCGGCTGCAACGCTACAAAGGCTTCGCCGCCATGGCCTTCGCCAAGGCCAACAAGATTGATCGGGTCGTCTGGGAAACCCCTCGACCCCGCTTCGGCATCGTCACCACCGGCAAGGCCTTCGCCGACACCATGGAGGCCCTCGACGAGCTCGGCATCGACGCCCGCGTCGCCGCCGATATCGGCCTCCGGGTGTATAAGGTCGGCATGCCCTGGCCGCTCGAACCCGATGGCATCCGCAGCTTCGCCGAAGGCCTTGAGGAGGTCCTCGTCATCGAAGAGAAGCGCGAATTCATCGAACATCAGCTGCGCTGGCAGCTGTACAACTGGCGCGAAGCCGTCCGTCCCCGCGTCGTCGGCAAGCAGGACGAGCACGGCGAATGGCTGCTCAGCCCCGACAACGAGCTCTCCCCCGGCGTCATCGCCAATGTCATCGCCGCCCGCATCCAACGCTATCACGACACCGACCTGATCCGCGGCAAGCTGGCGTTTTTCGCCGAACAAGCCGACAAATCCGCCGCCTTCATCACCCCCATCAAGCGCACCCCCTATTTCTGCTCCGGCTGCCCCCATAACACCTCGACCAAGCCCCCCGAAGGCAGCCGCGCCCTCGCCGGCATCGGCTGCCACATCATGGCCTTGTGGATGGATCGCGCCGAAACTTTCACCCAGATGGGCGGTGAAGGCGTCACTTGGGTCGGCGAAGCCCCCTTCACCACCGAAAAACACGTCTTCGCCAATCTGGGGGACGGCACCTACTTCCACTCCGGCCTCCTCGCCATCCGCCAAAGCATCGCCTCCGGCGTCAACATCACCTATAAAATCCTTTACAATGATGCCGTTGCGATGACCGGCGGCCAGAAGCACGATGGCGAACTCTCGGTCGACCAGATCGCAGCGCAGATGGTCGCCGAAAATGCCAAGAAGGTCGTCGTCCTCACCGAGGACCTCGCCCGCTACAAGGACGTCACGCTGCCCGCCTCGGTCCGCCTCCTCGATCGGTCCGCCCTGCCTGCCATCCAGGATGAATTTGCGGCGACAAGCGGTTGCACAGTCATCATTTTCGATCAGACTTGTGCCGCCGAAAAACGCCGCCGCCGCAAGCGCAAGACCCTGGTCGATCCCACCAAGCGCGTCTTCATCAACAGCGCCGTATGCGAAGGCTGCGGTGACTGTTCCGTCCAATCCAACTGCGTCTCGGTCGAACCGCTGGAAACCGAATTCGGCCGCAAGCGCCGCATCAACCAGTCGAGCTGCAACAAAGATTACAGTTGCTTGAAGGGTTTTTGTCCCAGTTTCATTGAAGTCGAAGGCGCTGAACTCAAAAAGGCGAAAGCGACCGAACTCGACGTCGCCGACGTTCCGCAACCGCAAATCCCCGCACCCGGCCACGGCTACAACATCATGGTCACCGGCATAGGCGGCACCGGCGTCCTCACGGTCTCGGCGCTGCTCGGCACCGCCGGCCACCTCGAAGGCCTGGCGTCCACCACCGCCGACATGGCCGGCCTCGCCCAAAAAGGCGGCGCCGTCTATTCCCACGTCCGCCTGGCCGCAAAGAACGAAGATCTGCTGTCCCCCCGCATCATCGCCGGCGGTGCCGATCTCGTCCTCGCCTGCGATGCCGTCGTTGCTGCCGATAAACCCACGCAAACATTGATGATTCCGAACCGGACCGCAGTTGTGGCCAATGCCGACATTGCGCCGACAGCGGATTTCGTGCGCAATCGCGACCTCGATTTCCGATCGGCACAAGTCGAAAAGGCCATTCGCGGCGCATCCAATCCCAATGCCTGTGATTTTGTCGCTGCCGACACAGTGGCGGTGGCCTTGATGGGCGATGCGATCGCCGCGAACATCCTGCTCATGGGCTATGCCTGGCAAAGGGGTTTGATTCCGTTGCAACTCCAAAGTCTTGAGTCCGCGATTGAGCTGAACGGGGTCGCCATCGACTTCAACAAGAAAGCCTTTGGCCTTGGCCGCTTGCTGGCAACGCGACCGGACAAGGTGATGGCAATGGTCGAGGCCGCAAAGGGTCCTGCCAGCGAGCCACCAGCAACGACACTTGACGAAGTGATCGCGCGGCGCCTGGCCGATCTGACATCATATCAGGACGTCGCCTATGCGGCACGTTTCTCCACCTTTGTGGCCAAGGCGAGGGCGGCGGGCGGCGATTCATTTGGAGAAGCTGTCGCAAGAAGCCATTACAAGCTATTGGCGTACAAGGACGAATATGAAGTCGGCCGGCTCTATTCAGACGGTCGGTTCAAGGCGGCATTCGATGCGCAGTTTGCCGGAGGGACAGCACGGGTGCAATTGGCGCCGCCATTGTTCTCGAAACTGGATCCGGCGACCGGACGTCCGAAGAAGCGCAGCTTTGGACCTTGGGTTTTCAAGGTGTTCAGCATGTTGGCTAAGATGAAGGGACTGCGTGGCACCGCGTTCGATATCTTTGGCTATTCGGCCGAGCGCAAGACCGAAGTCGCTGATATTGCTGCGTTTGAGGCTGAGGTTGAGCGGTTGATGGCGGGAATGACACCGGACAATGTTGGACTGGCGATTGCCATTGCCAAATTGCCGATGGATGTCAGGGGCTTCGGGCCGGTCAAGGAGGCGCAGCGGGCGGCGGTGAAAGTGCGGCGGGCGGCACTATGGGCAAAATGGCCGGGAACAGCCGTCAAGATTGCGGCATAAGTCGTTGAATCAAGGGCCTTCTGTCACGAAGCAGGCACGGCCGGAGAAGGCGATTTTGGCGCAGGCGTCGCGCGCGGCGGCTTTGCTGGGATAGGGGCCCATCTGGAGTTTGGTGACGCTGCCATCGGCGGTGTAGATCGGGTTAGTTTTTGCAACCAACTGTTTCTGCTTGGTTTTTACGTCGGTCCAAGCGGCTTCGGCCTGAACGCGTTTGGAGAAGGCCCCGAGTTGTACGCGCCAGCCCGTGGGTTTTGGCGGCGGTTTTGGTGCCGCCACGGCCACCTGAACCGGTTTTGGTGGGGCCTTTGCCGGGGGTGCGGCGGGGGTTGGCGGCGCACTGGCGGGGATGGCGAGGATAGTTACGGGGGGTGCGGCGGGGCGTTCGACAAGCGCTGCCGGGGCGCTGGCCGGAATCGTCTTCGAAATTGGCGCCGTGACGACCGGCTTGGCGACCGTTGGTGTGACCGTTGGCGCAACCTGGGCAACGACAACGGGCGTCGGGGGCGCGGACCGGGGCGCTGATTGCGGCGCGAACTGCGGTGCCGACTGGGGAGCCGACTGCGGTGCCGACTGCGGTGCCGACTGGGGAGCCAGTTGCGGCGCAGGCTGCAGCATCGGTTGCGGTGGGGCCGACGGCAAGGGCTTGATCACCTGGTCGCGACCAAAGCGATCATTACTGGCGATGGCGACTGGGGCCGGGCGGCCATTTGGACCGGCGAATTCGGGTGGCACGCCGTTGCCTGCGGCCAGGCTGGTGGAAACGGCCCAGCCGTTGGCGCGTTCGAGTGGGGAGATTGCAGCGGCGAGATTGCCGAGCGCCGTTGTCGCCTCCGGCAGACCAAGCGCAGCAGCGCGTGAGAGATAGGCATAGGCAAGTGTCATGTTGCGCGGTGTGCCATCACCGTTCCAATTGGCGACACCCAGCACATATTGGGCGCGCATCTCGTTCTTGTCGGCGGCGGATTTGAGCCAGCGGATCGCCTCGGGCTTTTCGCCGGCCTGGAATAACAGGATGCCCAGATTGGCCTGCGCCGGGAGATGGCCCTTTTGCGCCGCACGCCGATACCAGTCGCGCGCCACCACGGCATCCTTTGGCACGGCGCGGCCAAGCTTATAGGCCTGCCCGATATTGAACATCGCATCGGCATCGCCGCCATTGGCGAACGGCTGCCACATTGCAACAGCGCCGGCATGATCGCCTGCACGCCACAGTTCCACACCCTGTTTGACACTGGGCGGCGGCGGCACCGGCGCCGCTTCCTTTTTCGGCCGACGCGCGGCTTCGACGGGCATCGTTACGCTTGCCGCCATCAAGACCAGCGCGGCCAGTTTAAATCCCGCCAGCTTCATGCGCGCCAAACCAGTTCTCCACCTTTTATCGTCATCCGCACCCTGCCTGCCACCGGCAAGCCATCGAATGGCGTGTTGCCTGCACCGGTAAAGCGATCACCATCGATCCGCCACGGTGCCTGTTCATCGAACACCATAAGGTCAGCAGGTGAGCCAAGGCTTAACGTGCCACCGGGAAGCCCGAACAGCGCCGCCGGGGCTGATGTCATCGCCCCAAGCACCTGCATCAGCGTCAACGAACCCGACCGCACCAGCGACAACGCCAATGCCAGCAGTGTCTCGGCACCGGCCATTCCCGGCATCGCATCGGCGAAGGGCAGGCGCTTGTCCTCCTGGGTGCGCGGATCATGGCCGGAGGCGATGATGGTGATGGTGCCATCGGCCATACCTGATTCGACGGCGCGGCGATCTTCGTCATTTCGCAACGGCGGCGACAGGCGCGCGAAACTGCGGAATCCGGCAACCGCGGTTTCATTGAGCAGCCAGTGTGCCGGCGTGACGCCAGCGGTGACTCGCACACCCCGGCCCTGTGCAGCGCGGACGAGCGCCAAACCCTCGGCAGTGGTGACCTGGCGAATGTGCAGGCGGGCGCCGGTGGCTTCGGCGAGGCGAATATCACGGGCGATCGCCAAGGCCTCGGCAAAGGCCGGCGCCGCAGCAAGACCCAGCCGCGTGGCGTAATCGCCTTCGGTGGCGACGGCGCCAGCGCAAAGCGCTGCGTCCTCGGCATGGGTGACAACGGTCATGTCGAAGGCGCGTGAATAGGACAGCAGGCGGTGCATCACGGCGCTGCTGGTGATGCCGCTGCGCCCCGTGGCGACACCGACGGCACCCGCCGCCTGCCCCAGCCCGATTTCGGCGAGTTCCTGGCCGGCAAGGCCACGGGTGGCGGCAACGAGCGGGTGAACCCAGACATCGGGCTTGCCCATCGCCTGGGTGAAGGCAACCAGCGCCGGATCATCGAGCGGCGGGCGTTGATCCGGCATCAACACGATACGAGTGATGCCGCCGGCGTGGCAGGCGGCGGCATCGGCACGGAACACCCCGGCGTCGATGAGGCCGGGGGCAAGGACGAGACCAGTGGCATCGATGACTTCCGCGTCATGCGGCGGCGGCTCGGCGCCGACATGGGCGATGACGCGATCGCGCAGGATGACGTTGGCAATGGCGTCATGGCCCGAGGCGGGATCGATGACGCGGGCGTTGGTAATGGCGAGCGGCGTCACTTCGGCCACCCCGCCACGCCGCGCCGCGTCCGGGTGAGGACATCAAGGCACGCCATGCGGACGGCGACGCCCATTTCGACCTGTTCGGTGACAGCCGAGCGCACAATGTCGTCGGCGATGCGGCCATCGATTTCGACCCCGCGGTTCATGGGGCCAGGGTGCATGACCAGCACATCGTCGGCGGCATGGCGCAGACGAGCCTCGGTCAGCCCGAAAAAGCGGAAATATTCGCGGGTGGAGGGCACATAGGCTCCATCCATGCGCTCGGTTTGCAGGCGCAGCATCATGACGACATCGACGCCCTTCAGACCCTCGTCCATGTTGGTGAAGGTATCGACACCCAATTGTTCGACATTGGCGGGCAACAACGTCGGTGGCGCAACAACGCGGACCTTTGCCCCCAACGAGGCGAGAATCTGAAAGTTCGAGCGCGCCACCCGGCTGTGGAGGATATCGCCGCAGATGGCGACGGTAAGGCCCTCGATGCGGCCCTTGCGACGTCGGATGGTCAGCGCATCGAGCAGCGCCTGGGTCGGATGTTCGTGGCGGCCATCGCCAGCGTTGAGCACCGGGCAACCGACCTTTTCGGCGATCAACTGCACCGCCCCCGACGAGCCATGGCGGATGACGATGACATCTGGGTGCATGGCATTGAGCGTCAGCGCAGTATCGAGCAATGTTTCGCCCTTTTTGACCGACGACCCCTGGACCCCGAGATTGACCACATCAGCACCGAGGCGTTTTCCGGCTATTTCGAAGCTGAGCAGGGTGCGCGTGCTGTTCTCGAAAAACGCATTTATCTGGGTGAGGCCAGCGAGGCGATTGTCGTGTTTGCTGCCGCTGCGATTGAGCTCCACCCATTGTTCGGCTTCATCCAGCAGGAACAGCATTTCCCAGGGTTTCAGCGATGACAGGCCAAGAAGATGGGAATGCGGGAACGGGTGCGCGCCGGCAGAAAGGGCGGGGTGCGGCAGGTTCGGCATCGATTGGGGGTTTAGCGGGGTTGGTGCGCAAAGGGCAAGCGGCGTTACGGCGCGGCGCGATTCACCGGACGGCAAGCAGCGCAATCGGCATTGCCGCGGCGCTGGCGAACAACGGCACGGCCGCACGCCAGCCAAGTTTCCAGCCGGCCGTGGCGATGGTGATGCCAGCCTTGAACAGCGTATTGAGCAGAATTGGCAATGACAGGATCATACCGGCCAGATCGGAATCGAGCGATCCCATCGGCAAGCCGCGCATGGTGACAATGGCGGCATCGACATCCATGGCACCGGTGATGGCCAGCGTGGCGGCGATGCCGGCATTGCCATAGCGCGAGTCCGCCCAGCGCACGGCGAGCGCGAGGATGGCGACAAACAGCGCAAACCCCAATGCAGGCACAAGCGCAAACGGGTTGCGCGTAGCGACTTCGACCGCCGCCGGGGCGGCCTGAGCGACGCGCCAGCGCCACGCAACAAAGCCAAGCGCCACCAACGCCGCCGGGCCGGTGATCATGGCGAGGCGCGGCAGGGCAAACGGCACAAGGATGGCGGTAAGCAACAGCACACGGCCGAACATCACGGCCGACGCCATCGCGATGCCGGCCGAAAGCACAGGCGCTTGGTCGGGTTCGGCGCGCAACTGTTGCGACAGCGCCGCGGTGACGGCGGTGGAGGAATACAGCCCGCCGATTGCCGCCATGGCCAAGGTGCCACGCGTGGCGCCAAAGCGTCGACCCGCGATATAGCCGGCGAACGACAGCCCGCAGACGATGACGACGACCAGCCAGAGATCACGCGGGTTCCAGGCATTCCATGGCCCCAGATCCTTGTCGGGCAACAACGGCCAGATGGCGCCAGCGATGATGGCAAAGCGAACCACCGCCTGAACATCGGTTTCCGTCATGCCGCGGAGCCAGCCATGGAGGCGACCGCGCTGCGACAGCAACAGCATGACGATGACGGCCGCGACCAGGGCTGGCAGCGCGAGGCCGAGCGTTGACAAAGCTCCCAGGCTGAAGGTGACCAATGCTGCGATGGTCGTGGTGGCGCCAACCTGGCTGCTGTTGTCGGTTTTGCGGCGGTAGCCGATGATGAGGACGGCGGAAACGCCGGCAGCGAGCACGGCAGCAAGCAAGGGTTGGCCAATTGTGCCTAGCAAACCGGCAAGGCCGCCGGCGATGCCGAGCAAGGCAAAGGTGCGCATGCCGGCAACGCGGCTGCCATCGGGCTCGGCCCGGAGGCTCCAGCCGCGTTCGATGCCAATCAGCAGGCCAATGGCAAGCGCGAGACCAAGATCGCGGAGCAGCATCATCACGATATCGATAGGACGGGATTTGATTGGTGTCGATTATCGCAGCCCGCATTCAGGGATATTTATCAGCGTTCATCGGCGTGAAATCATGTTTGTGCCATGCGACCGTTGTGCCAATGTGCAGACGACCGTTTTGCGGACAAGACCAGAAAAGAACAGCGATGGCGGCACATAATATCAATTTTGAAACGATGTTCGAAACGACGCCGACACCATTGATGGTGCTCGATACCAAGCTTTGCTTTGTCGCAGCCAATGATTGTTATCTGAAGGTTACAGATCGGCAGCGTGACGATCTGATCGGTCGATATGTGTTCGACGCATTCCCGGAAAGCGGCGACCGCAAAGCGGTTATCAAGGACGGATTTGACCGGGCGTTGGCCGGTGAAGCCAACAAGATCGAAAAGCTGATTTTTGCCATCGCGCGCCCGGATGGCAGTTTCCACGACGTGTATTGGACGTGCCAGCAAGAACCAGTGCGTGATCCCGACGGGCGCATCATCGGCGTCATGCAGCACCCGCTTGATGTATCGAGCGAAGTGGCGACGGAACGCATGCGCGACACGATTTCCCAGGAATTTGATCACCGGGTGCGCAATATCCTGACCAAGGTTTCGGCCATTGCCCGGCGCACAGCGCGCAGTACCGATACGATGCAACAGTTCATTGCCGAGTTCGACCCGCGCATTTCGGCGATGGCGCGAGCACACCAGTTGCTGGTGCATGGTGGCTGGGAAAGGCTGGGGCTGGCCGAACTCGTCGCGAGTGAATTGCAGCCCTATGCCTCGCGCAGTGAGGGGCAGATCTGGATCGAAGGCCCTAATGTGGCGTTATCAAGCCGGGTGGCACAGGCGGTTGGGATGGCGTTGCACGAACTGGCGACCAATGCGGTGAAATATGGCGCTTTGCAGCAGACCATTGGACAATTGAATGTCGAATGGCAGGTTGAAGCCGGTGCATTGCAGATCGAATGGCGCGAAACCGGGCTTTTGGACGTTGGCGAGCCGCAAACGCATGGGTTCGGTTCGACGATCATCGACCGCATTCTACCAGTGGAAACCGGCGGCACGGTGACGCGGCGATTCCTGCCAACAGGAATGGTGTGCCGGATGGTGATTCCAGAGCCGGACGTGGGTTAGACTTGCCAGTCGTTCAGACCGTAATCGCCATCCCGCGATAGATCCGTGCGCGATAACGCGAATCCTCGGCATCGGGCAGCGGCGCACCGGCAAGCAGCACGGCGCGCGCGAAGCGCTTGACCTCCTCGTCATGCTCGGCCTGGTTGCGGGGTTCCTCCGAACGCACGCGGCGCGTGAGGTTGATCTGGTTGACCGGCACGTCATGGACGAGGCGCTCATTCTCGACGGCGATGGTGGCAGTGAAGGCGTGAAGCGTGGTTTTGACGAAATTGGCGAGGGCAAAGGCGGGGCCACCCTGGCCCATGGGGACATCGGGGGATACGAGGACTAGCTGGCAGCCATCATACAGCGACACCTTGCGGGCGACGCGGAAGTGATGCGTGAGGTTGGTTTCGACGACATCGGCGAAGCCTGCGGCGTCCAATGGTTTGGGGCCGTCGAACAGCGCATCAGGGAGCGGTTTGAACGGGGTGGAGACGATGGTGGTGGGGTGGCCCCAGTTCGCCAGCGCGGCATCGAGCGTGGCTTCGAGGGCATCGTCGATGGCGTCGCCGACAACCAGGGTTTCGAGTTTTTCAGAGGTGCCAATGGCCTTGGTGAGAGCAGCGGCGCCCGCCGTGGAGCGGGTGACAAGGACGATGCGGGCGACATTGGCGCGCAGGAATTCGCGGGCGCTTTCCGCAAGATAGTCGGTGAGATGCTCGCCAACAAGCCAGACGGTCTTGCCGGCCATGGCGTCGACACGTTCCTGCTTGGGGCTGCCGAACAGCTCGCGTTCGGTCGTCGAGCGTTCGACGTTGAGGCCGCCCGAGGGCATGAATGTTTCGCCCGAAACAGCGCGATCGGCAAGGAAAAAGACGGTGGCCTGGGCGACTTCACCTTCGGTAGGCATCTTGCCGAGGTGGAGTTGCGAGAGCACGCCGGAGCGGACCTTTGCAGCCTCGCGGGCGATTTGCGCGGCGGGCAACCACGCCTGGTCGTCCGGGGGAATGCGGAGCAGCCAGTCGGTATCCGGTTTGCCGGCCCAGTCTGACCCAAGGAAATAACCACCAAGGCGGAGACGCTTGACCAGCTTGGCAGCGAGGATGGGGGTGAGCAGGTAACGGTCCCAGCAGCAGCTTTCGTCGCCTTCGCGGGCGCAGGCGAGCGCCAGGTCGCGCAGTTCCTGGGGGACGGCCTTGTCGTGGCTCAACTGTACCGTGTCGTTGCGTGCCAGGCGGGCGAGGATGGCCTCGACCTTTTCGCCGCGGCGGATGGCCTTGATGGTGGCGGCGTGGACGCTGTTGAGGCGCTTGTTTTCGAGGATCAGGCGTCCGCGGCGTTCGAACAGCCCGGGTTTGCCGCCGAGGCCGGACAGGCGATCACCGTCCACGGGGCCGGGCGCAATGGCGTTGATCTGGATTTCAGGGCCGAGGTGGCGCGCCATGCTTTCGACCATCGCCCGTTGGCCGGATTTGGACACGGCATAATCGGTGCGGTTGGGGTAGCTGACGGCGAGGAATTTTTCGCCGCCGAAATAACTGGAGACGTTGAGGACATAGCCCGAGCCCTGCGCCTTCATCATCGGCACGACCATGTGCATCAGGGCGTAATTGGAGATGAGGTTGGCGTTCTGGGTGTTGCGCCACGCCTTGATATCCATGTCGACGGCCATTTCCTCGGCCCCCGAAACGCCGGCGTTGTTGATGAGATAGTCGATGCGGCCAAAGGCCTTGATGGTTTCGTCGACGGCCTTTTGCAGGCTTTTGACGTCAGCGACATCGATATCGGCCAGTGTGCGGACGCGGCGTTCGACGCCGGAGAAGCCGATGTCCTCAAGCTCGCCGACGATGCGTTCCCGCGCGGCGGCAAGTTCGGATTCGCGGCGGGCGACCATCATGACCTTGGCGCCGGCGAGCGCCAGCAGCCGGGCAACCTGGCCACCGATACCGGCGGAGCCGCCGGTGATGAGGGCAACCTTGCCGAGGTGCAGCCCGGTGATGTTTTCAAGCGTGCCGACGATGGCGCGCTTGGCGCCGGTGGCTTCGGCGATGCTTTCGGGCAGGTAAAGGTTGACCGGCCGGATCTTGCGTTCCTTGAGCACGATGCGCGCCGCTTGCCCCGCCGCAAAGGACAGGCTTTCGGGCTCGGCGTTGGTGTAGCGGACGATCTGGTTGCCCCATTCGGGCTTGTCACGCCGGGCGGCGGCGGCATCGACGGCACTTTCGTCGCGCCAGATGCGGATGAGTTCCTCCAGCGCGGCGCGCAGGACATTGGCGTAATAATTGCCGGCGCCGTCGTCGCCATTCGAGACAAAGACAAAACGCGGATCGTGGAGCAGGCCGTCGTGGCGCTTCCAATAGCGGCTGAGGGTGCGAGCGACGGCGATATTGGCCTCGAGCTCGTCATCGACGAAGCGTTCGACCTGGGCATCGCTGGCGTCGGCGAGGGTGCCGGTGAAATAGCCGGTGGGGCGGGTGGGGAGGATGATCGCGCCGGTGAGCGGGCATTTGGCGGCGGTGAAATCGGCGAGCACCTGATCCATGATGACATGATTGTGGCGGGGGAAGTGTTCGACTTGAATGCGGGGTGTGCCGGCCAATTGCGCGCGGGCATCCTCGGCAGCGGATTGCGCGTGGAAACCGAGGAGGACTTCGGCGCCACAACCGGCCTGCACCTTGGCCATGGCGATGGCGTCGTCGACCTGGCTGCCCGACGAGACGAGCACACCCAGGCCGCCGCCGTCGATAGAGCGCATCGTCGGGCGTGAGATATAAGTCGAACGCGATTCCTGGCGCACCGCCATGCCGTGCGTCACTTCGAAATCATGGCCGGAGAAGGCCGCGGATTCGTCCGAGCCGAGGAAGACGCAGGTGTTGGCAATATCGGCGGGGGTGGGGAAGGTCTTGGCCTTGGGGGCACCATCGACGCTGCGTTCCAGCGCCATCAGGTTGAAGAAGTGATTGGCGGTGGCGCCGGGTTCGTTGCCGCGCAGGCCATCCATGGCGGCAAAGACGTTGCGGATGCGTTCGCTGGCGATAGGGCCGGGGAACAGCAGGTTGACACGGATGCCGCGTGGACCAAGTTCGGTGGCCATTTCGCGCGACAGGGCGTTGAGCGCTGCCTTGGGCACGGTATAGGCGGCGCGGGCGTAATATTCGGTGCGGCTGAAGATGGTGGAGACGTTGATGATCGATCCGCCCTCCCCCATCGAGGCGGCGGCGGCGCGGACCATGTTCCAGGCGACGACCATGATGTTGCGGGCGGCATCGCCGACGGTTTCGATGTCGGTGCTGCCGGCTTTTTGCAGGGCGGACAGGTCGGCGTCGCTGAGCGGCAGGTTTTCGAGAGGCTGCTTGGGGCCAGCAGAGCCGGCGTTGTTGACGAGGATGTCGATATGGCCGTGGCGAGCGACGACTTCGGCGATGCCGGCGCGGACGGATTCGGCGTTGGCGCCATCGATGATGACGCTGGAGGCGCGGTCCGGGCCGACGCCGGCGGCTTCAAGGGCGGCATCGCGGGCGGTATCGGTGCGCATCTGGTCGCGGCCGGAGAACACCACAGTTGCGCCTTCCGCCAGATAGCGGCGGGCGATCGATTGGCCGAGGTTGCCAGCGGCGCCGGTAATAAGCGCGACCTTGCCAGCAAGGCGACCGGGCGCAGGAGTGGATTTGGCCATGGTCTTGTCTCTCAATTCGAGGTCGCAGAGGCTTGGGCGGCCCAGGCTTCATAGAGTTCGTCGCGGGTGCGCAGGCCTGTGGCGGGCAGTGCATGGTTGACGATATAGGTCGCGCCGGAATGCCGGTTGTCCCACATCGACTGGTGCGCCTCGGGCAGGCCCTCCCACGGCACCACCGTCGGCTCGGTCACGTCGAGCAGCCCTGCGGCAACCATGTCGTTCATGCGCGTTACCTCATAGGCATTGCAGAGGTGCGTGCCTAGGATTTCAGCGGTGGGCATGATGATGCGGCGCTGGCGGGTCCAGACTTGCGGGGCGTAGAAGTTATAGCGCTGCCCGGCCATGTCCTCGGCATAGACGATGCGGCCGGTGAACGGCTTTACCAGCGCCGAAGTGACGCCGAGCGTGTCCTGGCCGGCACGTTCGAGGACGATATCGGGGGCACCGCGGGGGTTGTCCGGGGAACGCAGCAGCTTGCCGACGGCACTGCCGAAGGGTTTCAATGTCTTGTCCTGGAATTCGCGAACAGCTTCGCGAAAGGCTTCGATATTGTCACGCGCCACTGGCAGGCGCGGCATGGTGTCGGGCCAGTCGAAATTACTGCCTTCGCGGCGCTTGATGCCTTCCAGCGACACAACGCCGGCGACGGCATCCTCGAAGCCCAGGGACAGGATGAATTCGCGCTGGCCATCGGTGTTGGTGACAACCACCGTCCGCGCGCCGATTGCCCGCGCTGCTTCGATCATCTCGAGGCCTGTTTCATCGGCGAGCGCCGCCGAATTGGGGCCATAGAAAATCAGGATGGCCTCGCCGCCGCGGGCGCCGGCCTTTTGCAGCATGGCTTCGGCGGTGGAGGCGCCGGGCTTGCCCATGAAGCTTAGGTGATAGCCCGACGACGCACCGTAGAACGCGAGTTTGCCCCCCTCCCCCAGCAA
>JANPEP010000174.1:0-14424 GCA_031422995.1 Polymorphobacter sp.
CTCGCCCTCGACGCCATCCGCGCCGGCTGCCCGCAACTCCTCCTCCCCGATACCGTCGAATCGCGCACCCTCGCCCTCGCGCTGCAATCCCACGGCCTCGGTCACCTCGCCCCCGCCTGGGACGAAACCAGCCTCGGCACCCTCCTCGACACCATGGTCGCCGCCCCCGCCCAACCACCGCGCCACACCGATTACGACCCCCACGACGCCGCCGCCCGCCTTGCCGCCGCCCTCGCCGCCGCCCTCCACCTCGATTGACCAACCGCCACGACCGCTTTAGGCCATGACCCGGTGAGCACCGCATTCCTCGATTTCGAAAAACCCATTGCGACCATCCAGGCCCGTGCCTCGGATTATCGCGCTGCCGGCGATGAAGCCGGCGCCAAGCACGCCGAAGGTGCCGCCCGGCGCCTGTTGGCCGAAACCTATGCCCGCCTCACGCCCTGGCAAAAGACCCAGGTCGCCCGCCACCCCGGCCGGCCGCACTTCGGTGACATGGTCAAGGCACTGGTCGAAGATTTCACCCCGCTGGCCGGCGACCGCGCCTTTGGCGAAGATTTCGCCATCATCGGCGGCCTCGGTCGCCTGCGCGGCCAGAAAACCCCGGTCATGGTCATCGGCCATGAAAAGGGCAACGACACCGCCAGCCGCGTCAAGCACAACTTCGGCATGGGGCGTCCGGAAGGATACCGAAAGGCCATCCGCCTCATCGAACTCGCCAGCCGCTTCAACGTCCCCGTCGTCACCCTTGTCGATACCGCCGGCGCCTTCCCCGGCCTCGATGCCGAAGAACGTGGCCAGGCCGAAGCCATCGCCCGCGCCACCGAAGCCTGCCTCGCCGCCACCGTCCCGGTCATTGCCGCGATCACCGGCGAAGGCGGCTCGGGCGGTGCTGTCGCCCTCGCCGCCGCCGATCGCGTCATCATGTTCGAACACGCCGTCTATGCCGTCATCTCCCCCGAAGGCTGCGCCAGCATCCTGTGGCGCACGGCAGACAAGGCCAACAGCCACGCTCCCGAAGCCGCCGAAGCCATGCGCGTCACCGCTGCCGACCTGAAAAAACTCGGCGTCATCGACACCATCGTCACCGAACCCCTGGGCGGCGCCCACCGCGACCCCGCCGCCGCCGTTGCTTCACTCTCCATGGCCATCGCCGCCGAACTCACCCCCCTGCTCGCCATGGACCCAACCGCCCTGCGCAAGGCCCGCCGCAACAAATTCGTCGAAATGGGCCGCCTCCTCTGAACACGGAGTCATGGCGCATTCACCCCCCCGTCCCTACATCCCCATCATGCGCCACCGCCTCCTGCTCCTCGCCCCGCTCCTTCTCGCCACCGCCAGCACCGCACAAGCCCCCGGCTTCTCCGCCAGCGAACGCGCCGAAGGTGCAAAGGCCAACCCCCAACTCATCGCCCAGTTCGGCGGCGCCTATGATGGCCCGCAAGCAACATATGTGCGCCAGGTCGGCCAACGCATCGCCGCCCAATCCGGCCTCGCCGCCAACGCCCGCGACTACAGTGTCACGCTGCTCAACTCCAACATAAACAACGCCTTCGCCATCCCAGGCGGCTATGTCTATGTCACGCGCCAGCTCGTCGCGTTGATGAACGACGAGGCCGAGCTGGCCTTCGTCCTCGGCCATGAAGTCGGCCATGTCGCCGCCCAGCACGCCAAAAAACGCGAACAACGCTCGGGCCTCGCCGGCCTTGGCGCCGCGCTCCTCGGCGCCGTCACCGGTTCCAGCACCATCGCCAACCTCGCCGGCACCGGCGCACAACTCTACACCCTCGGCTATTCACGTGATCAGGAACGCGAGGCCGACAGCCTGGGCGTGCGCTATCTCGTCCGCGCCGGTTATGACCCGATGGCCAGCGGCGACATCCTCGCCGAACTCGGCGCCCAGACCAGCCTCGAGGCCCGCCTCGCCGGCCGCAACGCCAGCGAACCCGCCGGCTGGCTCTCCACCCACCCCGCCAATGCCGAGCGCGTCGCCCGCATCCGCCGCGAAGCCGCCACCTTTGCCGCCAAGGCCGGCCCAAAGACCGCGAATCGCGACGCTTTCCTCAACGCCATCGACGGCATGGTCTATGATGATGATCCCGCGCAAGGCATCGTCCAGGGCCGCAGCTTCAAACACAGCCAACTCGGCATCGCCTTTGATGCCCCCACCGGCTTTGCCCTGCAAAACACCCCGGCCGCCGTCATCGGCACCAGCCAGTCCGCCGGGCAATTCCGCTTCGCCGGCGGCGCCGTCCGCGGCGCCGATCTCACCACCTACTCCGCCCGCGTCTGGGAAGCCGCCGGCGCCCGTGCGCCCGAACCGCGCCTCACCAAAATCAACAACATCGACGCCGCCATCAGCCAAACCCGCGTGAATGGTCGCAGCGGTCCTGTCGATGCCACCCTCGCCGTCTATCGCTGGGGCCCCGACAGCTATTACCATCTGCTGATGATCGCCCCCGCCGGCGCCGCCGCCAGCTTCGAACCGCTGGTCACCTCGGTCCGCCGCCTGTCGCCTGCCGAAGCCGCCGCCATCCGCACCCGCCGCGTCAGCGTCGTCACCGTCAAACCGGGCGACAGCATCGCCACGCTCGCTGCCCGCATGGCCTATGATGATGATCGCGTCGCCCGCTTCACCGTCCTCAACGGCCTCACCACCACCAGCCGCCTCGCCGTCGGTGATCGCGTCAAGCTCATCACCACCCGCTGATGCGCACCGTCCACGTCGTCGCCGCCGCGCTCATCAATGCCGATAATCATGTGCTGGTGGCGCAACGCCCGGCCGGAAAATCGCTCGCCGGCCTGTGGGAATTCCCGGGCGGCAAGATCGAGCCGCATGAAACCCCCGAGGCTGCGCTGGTCCGCGAACTCGCCGAAGAACTCGGCCTCACCATCACGCCCCAAAATCTCCACCCGCTGACGTTCGTCAGCCACGCCTACCCCGATTTCCACCTCGTCATGCTGCTCTACACCTGCCACCACTGGACCGGCACGCCCATCGGCGACGAAGGCCAGCCACTGCAATGGGGCAGCGCCGCCACGCTGGCCATGCTCCCCATGCCCCCCGCCGATGTGCCGCTGCTCAAGGCCCTGTCGCACCACCTCGCCTGACAAGCGATGTTGCGGTGGCGTGACAGCCCGGCTATGGCCGCTGCGACCTTGAGGGGGGCGCACCCATGAAAATTCTCGCCGGCAACGGCAATCCCGAACTGGCCCAGGCCATCGCCGGCTATCTCGACCTGAAACTGACCAGCGCCTCGGTGCGCCGCTTCGCCGACGAAGAAATCTTCGTCGAAATCCACGAAAACGTCCGCGGCGAGGATGTCTTCGTCGTCCAGCCCACCGCCGCCCCCGCCAACGACAATCTCATGGAGCTGCTGATCTGCATCGATGCGCTGCGCCGCGCCTCGGCCAAGCGCATCACCGCCGTCGTCCCCTATTTCGGCTATGCCCGGCAGGACCGCAAATCCGGCTCCCGCACCCCCATTTCGGCAAAGCTCGTCGCCAATCTCATCACCGTTGCCGGCGCCGATCGCGTCCTCTCGGTCGATCTCCACGCCGGGCAGATCCAGGGCTTTTTCGATATCCCGACGGACAATCTCTACGCCGCTCCCGTCATCGCCGCAGACATCGAATCGCGGCTGGCCAAGCAGGATCTCGTCGTCGTCTCCCCCGATGTCGGCGGCGTCGTCCGCGCCCGGGCGCTGGCCAAACGCCTCGGCAACGCGCCCTTGGCCATCGTCGACAAACGCCGCGAACGCGCCGGCGAATCCGAAGTCATGAACATCATCGGCGACGTCCGCGGCAAGATGTGCGTGCTGGTCGACGACATCGTCGATTCGGCCGGCACCCTGTGCAACGCCGCTGCCGCCCTGCTGGAGGCCGGCGCCACCGGCGCCACCGCCTATGTAACGCACGGCGTGCTGTCGGGCGGCGCCGTCGCCCGCGTCGATGGCTCGGCGCTCACCGAACTCGTCATCACCGATTCGATCGCCGCCGTTGCCTCGGTGCGCTCGGCAAAGAAAATCCGCCGCATCACCATCGCGCCCTTGCTGGCGGAGGCCATGCGCCGCACCAGCGAAGAAAGCTCTGTCAGCTCGTTGTTCGACTAAACTCTAACGCCGTCCCCGCGCGACCAGCGGTCGCCTCCGGCTCTGTGGGGAGAGCGAGAGACGCCAAAGGCGGCCCGGGGTGGGGGTCGCGCCCTCCCCGCAAAAAAGCCCCCGCCTCACCCGCCCGTGGAGCGCGTAATAATCGACCCATCCGGCAAATACACCTTCGCCGCTGTCACATACTCACCCTTGGCGGTGCAGATGCCGCCCGGATCGGCCTTGCGCATCTTGGCACAAAACTCCGTATCGGGCCGCTGCGCCTGCGCCAGCACAGGCGTAGCGCCCAACGCGAGGGCGATCAAAAGGCTCGAAACGATGGTCTTCGTGGTCATCTTTTCATCCAAACAGCGGCTATCCGCCTGCAATCCTTCTACAGGCCCCACGCTTTCGCGCCCATGAATAATAGCGACCAACGTGCCAGCGCGCCAGCGCCCGACCAACACAGCGCGCCAGCGCCCGACGTGCCAGCGCGCAAGCGACCGACGTGCCCGCGCGAAGCGCCCAGCGTGACAGCGCGCCAGCCGCCCGCTAAGCCGCAATCCAATGACCGCGCCGTCACCCAATGCCCGCCTGACCGTCGATACCGCCGCGATCGCTGCGAACTGGCGCCGCTTCGCCACGGCCGGCGGCACGGCCGCGTGCGGCGCCGCCATAAAGGCCAACGCCTATGGCCTCGGCGCCCACGAAATCGCCGCCACCCTCATCGCCGCCGGCTGCCGGGATCTGTTCGTCGCCCATTGGCAGGAAGTCGCCGCCCTTGGGCCCCTGCCCACCGACGTCCGCCTCGCCGTCATGCACGGCGTCGATGCCGCAGACATGGCCTTTGCCTTCGCCGCACCCGCCGTCCCCGTCCTCGTCACGCCTGCGCAAATTGCCACCTGGAAACCCACCGGCCGCCCCTGTGATGTCATGGTCGATACCGGCATGAACCGACTCGGCATTTCCCCCACCGAAGCTCTGTCGGGCCTCCTCGATGGCCTCGCCCTCGATACCCTCCACAGCCACCTCGCCTGCGCCGAAGATCGCGGCCACCCGCAAAACGAGCGTCAGCGCGCCGCCTTCGCCAATCTCGCCGCCCGCATCCCCGCCCGCCGCCATGCCCTCGCCAATTCCGGCGGCATCGGCCTCGGTCCTGGCTATCATTTTACCCTCACCCGCCCCGGCATCGGGCTTTACGGCGGCGGCCCCAGCCCCGATTCCCATCCACTCGCTCCCGTCGCCACGCTGTCGGCCCGCATCCTGCAATGCCGCACCATCCCCCCCGGACACAGCGTCGGCTATGGTGCCACCTTCACCGCCGCCCGTCCCACCCGCCTCGCCACCGTCGCGCTCGGCTATGCCGATGGCTACCCACGCTCGCTCTCCAACCACGGCACCGCCCGCGCCGAGGGCGTCACCTGTCCGCTGGTCGGCCGCGTCTCGATGGACCTCGCCATTTTCGACGTCACCGATGCCCCCCACCTCACCGAATCCAGCTTCCTCGACGTGGATTTCGATCTCGCCGCCACCGCCGCTGCTTCCGGCCGCAGCGAATATGAATTGCTCACCGGCCTTGGCGCCCGCTATGCCCGCATCTACAAATGACCGGCCTCACCACCACCCTGGCGCACGCGCTCATCGCCCTTGGCACGGTGGTCATCAACCTGTTCGGCGCCATCGGCCGCCTGGCGCGCTTTGCCGTCACCGCCCTCTCGCGCCTCTTCCGCCCGCCCTGGTATCCGGCGCAACTCTTTGAACAGATGCTGGTCATCGGTTATTTCTCGCTCCCCGTCGTCGGCCTCACCGCGCTGTTCACCGGCTCGGCACTGGCCCAACAGATCTACATCGGCGGCAGCCGCTTCAACGCCGCCTCCACCGTCCCCGCCGTCACCGTCATCGGCATCGTCCGTGAACTCGGCCCGGTGCTCGGCGGCCTCATGGTCGCCGGCCGCGTCGCCAGCGCCATGGCCGCCGAACTCGGCACCATGCGCGTCACCGAACAGATCGACGCCCTCACCACCTTGCGCACCGATCCGTTCCGTTATCTCGTCGGGCCGCGCATCGTTGCCGCCGTCCTCGTCATGCCGGTGCTCGTCCTCGTCTCCAATGCCCTTGGCGTCATGGGCGGCTGGCTGCTCGCCACCCAGCGGCTGGGCTTCAACTCGGCGCAATATCTCAACACCACCGCCCAATATCTCAAGATGGACGATGTCGCCTCGTCGATGGTCAAGGCTGCGGTCTTCGGCTTCTTCATCGCGCTCATGGGCTGCTACCACGGCTATCATTCCTCGGGCGGTGCCGCCGGCGTCGGCCGCGCCACCACCAATGCCGTTGTCTCGGCCTTCATCCTCATCCTGCTGTCGAACCTCATCATAACCGTCATCGTCTTCGGCTCATGAACGCAAAAATCTCCCTCCCCAAGATTTCCCTCAACGGCGTCACCAAACGCTTCGGGCCCAAAATCGTCCTCAATGGCGTCGATCTCGATATCGCACCCGCCGAATCCATGGTCATCATCGGCGGCTCGGGCACCGGCAAATCCGTCACCATGAAATGCATCCTCGGCCTTCTGCGCCCCGACACCGGCAGCATCATGGTCGATGGCCGCGAAGTCACCGGCCTGCGGGGCAGGGCGCTCGCCGATCACCAGGCCAAATTCGGCATGTTGTTCCAGGGCGGCGCCCTCTTCGATTCGCTCCCCGTCTGGCGCAACATAGCCTTCGCCCTGTCCGGCAGCGCATCCAGCCGGCGCGCCGCCGCCATCGACAATCTCGCCCGTGTCGGCCTCGGTGCCGATGTCGCCGATCTGCGCCCCTCCGAACTCTCCGGTGGCATGCAGAAACGCGTCGCGCTGGCCCGCGCCATCGCTGCCCGCCCTGAAATCCTGTTCTTCGATGAACCGACCACCGGCCTTGATCCGATCATGGCCGATGTCATCAACGACCTTATCCGCACCCTCGTCACCGATCTGAAAATCACGGCTCTCACCATCACGCATGACATGTCGAGCGTCCGCAAGATCGCCGATACTGTCGCAATGCTTTACGAAGGCAAAATCGTCTGGCACGGTCCGCGTGATGGTATCGATTCCGCCGATAATCCCTATGTCGACCAATTCGTCCACGGCCGCGCCGATGGGCCGATCAAGATGCAGTTGAGGCGGCTTTGACAGCGGCACCATCCGGCCCATCGGAACTCGCCGCGCTGCTGGCCCGCACCGCAGATGGCGATCAATCCGCCTTTCGCGATTTCTACGATCGCACATCGGCTAAACTATTTGGCATCATCCTGCGTATCTTGGTCGAACGCGGCGAGGCCGAAGACGTATTGCAGGAGGTTTATGTGACGATATGGCGAAAGGCGGCAGAATTCGATCCCGCACGCGCCAGCCCCGTCACCTGGACGGCCACCATCGCCCGCAACCGCGCCATCGATCGCCTGCGCGCCCGTAAAAGCCGCCCCGCCGCCCCGCTCGACGAAGCCGCCGAGGTCCGCGACGAAAGCCCGTCGGCCGATGCGCTCATCGATACCGGGCGCGATGCCGCCCGCATCCATGCGGCGCTTGCCGGGCTCGAACCGCGCCACGCCGCCGCCATCCGCAGCTGCTATTTCGAAGGCAGCACCTATGAAGCCCTCGCCGAACGCGAAGGCATCCCCGTCGGCACCCTCAAAAGCTGGGTCCGTCGCGGCCTGATGCGCATGAAGGCCGAACTGGCCGGAGGCACGGCATGACCGCGCCCGACGACATGATCCCCCAAGACATGACTCCCGACGACATGCTCGCGATGGATTTCGCCCTCGGCGCGTTGGGGCGCGACGAACGCCGCGCCGTCGACGTGCGCCTGCGCTCCGATCCGGCCTTCCGCACCCTCGTCGAATCCTGGCAGGCCACCCTGTCGCCGCTCGACGACGCAACCGCCCCGGTCCTGCCCCCCGCCAGCGTCTGGCACGGCATCCTCGCCGAAACTGCCCCCGCCCCCGCCACACCCGCGCCAAAACCCGCCGCCAGGTCCAGCCTGTGGAACAGCCTCGCCCTCTGGCGCGGCCTCGCCCTCGCCGGCACCGCCGCTGCCGCCATCGCCATCGCCCAGATCGGCCCCATGCCTGTTGCATCCCCCGCTGCACCCGGCGCCCCGCCGCAAATGCTCGTCGCCGCCCTCGCCGGCGCCGATGGCAAGCCCTTGCTCTCCGCCGCCTATGATCCGCTGCGTGGCGCCGTCGTCCTGACCCCCGCCACCCAGCGCGAAGACACCGGCAAATCCCCCGAACTCTGGGTCATCGAAGGCGATGCACCCCCGCGGTCCCTGGGTGTCATCGACATCACCGGCCCCAATGCCCATGCCATCTCGTCGAAACAGCTAAAGGGCCTGCAACCCGGCGCCACCCTCGCCATTTCCATCGAACCTTTGGGCGGCTCCCCCACCGGCCTGCCGACCGGGCCGGTCGTCGCCACCGGCAAACTCACCGCCATCTGAATCGCACTGCGACATTCGCGCGCGCGCTCAAAACGCTGCAACCACCATCTCCCAATCTGCGTAACTCTCCCGTCCACCACACTGGACGCGAAATTTCGCAAGTCAGGAGAGTTCCATGTCAATTTCGAAAATCACACTGCGCACCGCGCTGTTTGCCGCCGTCGCCACCGCAGGTTTCGCCGCAATCCCCGTTCAGGCCAAGATGATGTCGTCCAACACCGTCATGGTCGGCGGCGCCGCGATGTATCCAACCAAGAACATCATCGAAAACGCCGTCAATTCCAAGGATCACACCACGCTGGTCGCTGCCGTAAAGGCTGCCGGCCTCGTCGAAACCCTGTCCGGCCCCGGCCCCTTCACGGTCTTCGCACCCACCAACGCCGCTTTCGGCAAACTCCCCGCCGGCACCGTCGAAACCCTGGTGAAGCCTGAAAACAAGGCCACGCTGACCACCATCCTCACCTACCACGTCGTCGCCGGCAAGATGAATGCCAAGGACATTGCCGCCGCCATCAAGGCCGGCAATGGCAAGGCCGTGCTCACCACCGTCCAGGGCGGCACGCTCACTGCCTCGATGATGGGCAAAAAGCTCATGCTCACCGATGCCAAGGGCGGCATGTCGATGGTCACCATCGGTGATGTGAACCAATCGAACGGCGTTATCCACGTCGTCGATACCGTGCTGATGCCGTAACACCCCCACGGCCATCACACGGCAAGGGCGGGCCGCAAGGTCCGCCCTTCGTCGTTCACCCCCTCAAAGGATGAACTTCGACAAATCCGTATCCCGCGCAATCGCCCCCAATTCGCGCTCCACATACGCCGCATCCACCGTCACCGAATCCCCCGCCCGCTCGCTGGCATCAAAACTCAACGACTCGAGCAATTTCTCCATCACCGTCTGCAACCGCCGCGCACCGATATTCTCCACCGCGTCATTCACCTGCGCCGCCGTCCGCGCAATCGCATCGATGCCATCCTCCGTCAGGGTCAAAGTCACCCCCTCGGTCCCCAGCAACGCCACATACTGCCGCACCAATGACGCCTCGGTATCGGTCAAAATCCGCTTGAAATCCTCATAGGTCAGGCCCTTCAATTCGACCCGTATCGGCAACCGCCCCTGCAATTCCGGCAACAGATCACTCGGTTTCGACACATGAAACGCCCCCGATGCGATGAACAGCACATGGTCCGTCTTCACCGGGCCGTATTTCGTCGCAACGGTCGTGCCTTCGATCAACGGCAACAGATCGCGCTGCACCCCCTCCCGGCTCACCGAACCACCGCGCACGTCGCTCACCGCAATCTTGTCGATCTCGTCCAGGAACACGATGCCATTGGCCTCGGCACTGCGCACCGCTTCCCGCGCAATCTCCTCGTCATCCAGCCGCTTGTCGGACTCCTCGGCCACCAGCGCTTCCCACGCCGCCTCAACCTTCATCTTGCGCCGCTTCGTCCGCCCACCCATCGCCTTGCCGAACATGTCCGACAGGTTGATCATCCCCATCTGCCCCGGCTGCATCCCCGGCATCTCGAAATTCGGCGCGCTCTCCGCCACCTCTATCTCCACCTCCCGGCCCTTCAAATCCCCGGCCCGCAACCGCTCGCGAAATGCCAGCCGCGTCGCCTCCGATGCATCCTTGCCCACCAGCACATCGAGCAACCGCGCTTCCGCCGCCGCCTCGGCCGTCTCCTTCACCCCGGCCCGCCGCACCTCGCGCACCAGCCGGATCGATTCCTCCACCAGGTCACGCACGATCGAGTCCACATCGCGCCCCACATACCCAACCTCGGTAAACTTGGTCGCCTCGATCTTCAGAAACGGCGCCCCCGCCAGCTTCGCCAGCCGCCGCGAAATCTCGGTCTTGCCGCACCCCGTCGGCCCGATCATCAGGATGTTCTTGGGCGAAACCTCATCGCGCAGATCATCGCCCAGCCGCTGCCGCCGCCACCGGTTGCGCAACGCCACCGCCACCGCCCGCTTGGCATCGTCCTGCCCCACGATATGCCGGTCCAGCGCCGCCACGATCTCGCGCGGCGTCAACCCGGCGTCATCGGCATTGATCGGAGCCACCATGTTCATTTCACCTCTCCGTCAATGCTCTCAACCGTCAACTGGTCGTTCGTATAAATGCAGAGCTCGGCCGCAATCGCCATCGCTCGCCGCGAAATCGCCTCGGCATCATGCTCCGAATCCGCCAGCGCCCGCGCCGCCGCCAGGGCAAAATTCCCGCCCGATCCAATCGCCGCAATCCCGCCCAACGGCTCCAGAACATCACCGGTCCCGGTCAACACCAATGTCACATCCTTGTCGGCCACGATCATCATCGCCTCCAGCCGGCGCAGATACCGGTCGGTCCGCCAATCCTTGGCCAATTCCACCGCCGCCCGCGTCAATTGCCCCGGATACCGCTCCAGCTTGGCCTCCAGCCGCTCGAACAGCGTGAACGCATCCGCCGTCGCCCCGGCAAAGCCGCCGATCACATCGCCCTTCGGTCCCAACCGCCGCACCTTCTTGGCATTGGGCTTCATCACCGTCTGCCCCATCGTCACCTGGCCATCCCCCGCCACCGTCACCCGGCCATTCTTGCGCACCGAAACAATCGTCGTGCCGTGCCAATCGGGAAAATCTGCCATGGTGGAATTGCGCTTTCACTGGAAATCCGCTGTCCCACCCGATGTAGGAACCCTGCGCCCCACAGAAAAGCCCGGCGCCGCCAAACTTGACAAATTGAACCAATTTGGTTAACTGCCCGCCATGTCAACCCCGCTCGCACTCCCCGCCCACACCACTTTCACTCCCGTCCCGCGCAAAACCCTGCGCGGCTGGACTCCGGATCGCCAGCGCCGCTTCATCGCCGCCCTCGCCGCCACCGGCTCCGTTGCCATCGCCGCCCAACACGTCGAAATGACTCGCGAAGGCGCCTATCTGCTGCGCGCCGCCCCTGGTGCCCAGGGCTTTGCCGCCGCCTGGGATGCCGCGGTCCGCGAAGGCATCCGCGCGCTGAAGGCCGTGGCCTTCGATCGCGCCATCCACGGCGAGCCGGTGCCAATCTATTATCAGGGTGCCCAGGTCGGTGAACGCCGCCAGTTCAACAATTCCCTGCTGCTGCGCCTGCTCACGCACTATGACCCGCAAGTCCCCGCCGCAAAATCCGCCGCCGCTGCCGCGGACGCCACGCCAAAACCCAGCTGCGCGGCCGTCGCCGCCCGCCTCGCCTCCAAACGCAAACCCATCGCCCAAATGGATGCCACGGATTTCCACCGCAACCAGCAATGGATCGATCTGCACACCCTCGACCGGCAATTGAACGAACTCGCCTTCGTCCGCCAATTGCGCCGCTGGATCGCCGAAGGCGGCCTCGAAAATATCCACGGCCATCTCGATTATATGGAACGCACCGCCGCCGAAAATCCCTTCATCACCGCCGCCATGCGCGTCGAACTGGCCGCCACCGGTGCCGTCGCGCGTCCCTGGCGCGCCAAACTCGCCGATCTCCAACAATTGCTCACCGCCGAATCGGTCGAAGCCAGCGTCGCCGCCGGCGAAATCCGGCCCTAACCGCCGCAGGCGAAATCCAGCCCTGACCGCCGCAGGCGAAATCAGTCCTGAAACCGCCCCGCCGTCGTTCGTCGCCCGATGGCAACCCCCCGCCGCATCTGATAACGCCATCTCATGGCAAGCCCCGGCACCCTCATCACCCATGATCTCACCACCGCCCGCCCCCGCCCACCGCGCGGTGCGCTTGTGGAACTCTGGTACTGGTTCGGCACGGCCTTCCTCGCCATCGGCGGCTGGAAAATCGCCGGCGATTGGCCCGATGATGCCAAATGCGTCATCATCGCCGCGCCCCACACATCAAACTGGGATGGCATCTGGATGATCGCGGCGGCGGCAAAATGGCGCATCCGCCTGCGCTACATGGGCAAGAAAAGCCTCACCGAAGGCCCCCTTGGCGCCATCGTCAAATGGACCGGCTGCATCCCCATCGATCGCAGCAAGACCAACGATGTCGTCGCCGCCATGAAACTCGCCTTCGCCGCCGAACCCACGCTCTACCTCGCCGTGCCACCCGAAGGCACGCGTGACGCGGTCGATAAATGGAAATCCGGCTTTTACCACATCGCGGTGGGCGCCGGCGTCCCCATCACCTTCGCCGTGATGGATTACGCGACCAAAACCGTCAGCCTGCCCGCCACCTTCTGGCCCACCGGCAATTACGAGGCCGACCTCCCCATCATCCAGGGCTTCTACGCCAAGGCCCAGGGCAAATACCCCCACAACTTCGTCATGACGGGCAAATAACACCACCCTTACTTCCTGCCCCCTCCCCCCACGTGAGCGAAGCGAACGTAGAGTGGGGAGGGCCGGGGTGGGGGGCGTGTCGCAAAACGTTCACTCCCCCAAGATCGGGCAAACCCGGACCCGAGGGTGTTCCACTCGCCCCCAGACCCCGGACTTTCTCCCCCCTCCCCCCACGTGAGCGAAGCGAACGTAGAGTGGGGAGGGCCGGGGTGGGGGGGCGTGCCGCAAGACGCTCTCTCCCCCAAGATCGGGCAAACCCGGACCTTAAACCCCCTATAAATCCAGCCCCCCCTGCATCGCCTCCTCCGGCGCTGCCTTGAACATCGCCGGGCCTGAGCTCTCTACTGCCAAGATCGGCTACCCGACCTTCACCTTCTTCGCCACCGGCGCCTTGATGCGAATGTAAACGCCACCGCCTTCGCGTGTTTCAACGTCGAATTGTCCGGTCTTGCGCACCAGTTCACTCAATCGCGCATGGCCAAAATTTCTCGGGTCAAAATCCGACCGCAGCGCCAACAGTCGCTTGCCAACAAGGCTCAGCGAAACCCATCCACTCTCACCTTCGGCAATTTGGCCCAATGCTGTACGGATCAATGGCACCGCCTTTGTTGGTGGTTGCAGCGCTGTCGACGCGGCGACCACAGGCGCATCTGCAGATTTGGCAGGAGACGGTGCCGGCATCAGATTCTCCGTGTAAATGAACCGCCTGCACGCTTGGCGAAAACACTCCGGCGTCTTCTGCTCGCCAAAACCAAAAACATCGACGCCTTGCTCCCGAATGCGCGCCGCGAGTCGCGTAAAATCACTGTCCGACGACACAAGGCAAAACCCGTCAAAGCGCCCGCTGTGCAACAGGTCCATCGCATCGATGACCAGCGCAATGTCGGATGCATTTTTGCCGGAAGTCGTGGCGAAATTCTGATGCGCCATAATGCCATGGGCTGACAGAATATCGGCCCATGCCTTCAGTCTTGTCCCGGAAAAATCCCCATAGATGCGTCGCACGCTGGCTTCGCCAAGCTTGGCAATTTCCTCGAACAAACCCGAAGCGATCCGTGGTGACGCATTGTCCGCATCGATCAGGACAGCAAGACGAGGCGCGCGCGGTTCAAGAGCCATGCTCCACGATGCCGCAGAATAACTGCCGCGCGCAATCGTTGATTCTTTGCCAAGTCTGTGGGGTCAAAACGCGAAAGGCCCCGCGATTTCTG
The DNA here is from genome assembly GCA_031422995.1 of Polymorphobacter sp. Lineage (GTDB taxonomy): Bacteria > Pseudomonadota > Alphaproteobacteria > Sphingomonadales > Sphingomonadaceae > Sandarakinorhabdus. The sequence goes on from JANPEP010000174.1 coordinate 14,084, forward strand.
GCGGGGCCTCTCCGGACACACGACAACCTCGCAAGCTTGTTATCGCCCTCGCGAGGCCCGCTGCCACCCATCAGGATGACAGTCTCCTAGCCCGATGCCAAGGCAGAGCGGGAACAGCAAATTGATATCACATCACCTTGAAATTATCAATGTTTCGGGTCTGATTCTGTATGGAATTGCCTTACGAATGCCCTTCAATTGCACCGCTTAGAGGACGCAAGCAAGGAAGGGCATGGGCAAAGCCCATGCTGGCGTCAGACGAGTTCGGACGGCATAGCCGTCCGCCTCGCTGGCCGGCCTTGCGCGAGTCCGCGCACAGTTTGCCGATTGCTGCGCAATCG